>DATHUN010000749.1:0-4841 GCA_035462205.1 Anaerolineales bacterium | reverse complement strand
AAAACTTTTCGACGGAGGCCGATATGCCGGCTGAAGATAAATTTATTCTGGCGATCGACCTGGGGACGTCCGGACCCAAGGTGGCGCTCTTCTCGACCCAGGGAGAATTTGTCGGCAGCGAATTTGAGGAGACGCAATTGTTTCTTCTTCCCGATGGAGGAGCCGAGCAGTCTCCCGAGGAGTGGTGGCAAGCGATTAATAAGGCAATCAAACGATTGTTGGCGCGCAGCCTTGTGCCGGAGGATGAAATTATCGCGATTGGCTTTACCGGTCAATGGTCAGGGACGGTCGCCGTGGATGAGGCAGGCAATCCCTTAGGGAACGCCATCATTTGGATGGATTCGCGCGGTGCCCCCTACGTGGAGCAGATTGTGAATAGTCCCTTGAAAATCCAGGGCTATGGAGTGGGAAAACTGCTGAAATGGATACGGCGAACGGGTGGTGTTCCTGCGACCGCCGGGAAAGATCCGATTGCGCACATTCTCTATTTGAAAAATCGCCATCCTGAAGTGTATCAGCGCGCCTACAAATTTCTCGAGCCTATGGATTATCTTGGCATGCGACTCACGGGTCAGGTCGCAGCGTCGTTTAATTCGATCACCCTGCATTGGTTGACCGATAATCGTGACATCCAAAACATCAAATATGATGATGAGCTCATTAAACTTTCTACTATTGAGCGCAAAAAATTACCGGATCTCCGACCAGCGAACTCGATTCTCGGCGCACTTCGCCCGGAGATCGCCCGTGAATGGGGATTGCAGAACCAAGTTCAGGTCATCATCGGTTCGCCGGATATCCATTCGGCCGCCATCGGCTCGGGCGCTGTAGGCGATTACGAGTCTCATCTATATATCGGCACCTCGTCGTGGCTGACCTGCCATGTGCCATTCAAGAAATCTGATCTGCTCCATAATCTAGGATCGCTTCCCTCGGCCGTCCCCGGACGATACCTGCTGACCGATGAACAGGAATGCGCGGGAGTCTGCCTCCAGTTCCTGCGCGACAATATCTTATTTCATGTAGATGAACTTACTCCCAATGGGAAGCCGCGCAACGCCTACCAGATCTTTGACGAAATCGCGGCGCGTGCTCCGGCAGGCAGCGATAAGGTCATCTTCCTGCCCTGGCTGTACGGCGAGCGCTCCCCAGTAGACGATCGCTTTGTGCGCGGCGGCTTCTTCAACCAATCTCTACAAACGACGCGTGAGCACATGGTGCGAGCCGTGTTCGAAGGCGTGGCGTTCAACTCGCGCTGGCTGCTGAAATATGTGGAGCAATTTATCAACCGGCGCGTGGACGCGATCCACATGGTGGGTGGCGGCGCGAAGTCCAATACCTGGTGTCAAATCCACGCCGATATCCTGGACCGGCCGATTCGTCAGGTCAAGGATCCAATCGAGGTCAATGTGCGGGGAGCGGCATTACTCGCATCGGTGGCTTTAGGGTATCTCAGCTATGAAGACATCCCCTCGCATGTGCCCATCGCCGCGATGTATCATCCCAATCCCGAGCATCGCAAGATTTACGATCAATTGTTTGCAGAGTTTGTCGCGATTTATGAAAGCAATCGCAAGATCTACGCTCGGCTGAATCACATTCACTAGTCCCACGGGAGAGCAGATGACCTGGATAGATTCTTTGAAACGACGGTTTCTGGTATCGGCGGAAAAAACCCTAAAAGCGATTCCCGTTGTGAACCAGCGAATCGAACGAGAGTATGACAGCATGATGGCGGAAATAGAAACATCGGTCAAACCGTACAAAGGCATGTTTCCCGCATTCACCCAGATTCCCGAAATCGGGCGTGAGCGCGGCGCGATCCTGCAAGAAATGGAAGCAATGCGCGCCCGCGAAGAATCAGTCTGGAAAGAGGGATTTGTCTCCGGCGCCGTCTATCATGGCGATGAAGAGCATATTGCCTTTCTCAACCAAGTTTACGCCATCAACTCGCAAAGTAACCCGCTCCACGCGGACGTCTGGCCGAGCACGACCAAATTCGAAGCGGAAATCGTGGCGATGACCGCCGATATGCTGGGAGGGGCGGGACAGGATGTGCATGGCACGCTGTCCTCCGGCGGCACGGAAAGCATCCTGCTGGCAATGAAGACCTACCGCGATTGGGCACGCGAGAAGAAAGGCATTACGGATCCGGAGATCATTTTGCCCGTCACTGCGCACGCTGCTTTCGATAAAGCCTGCCAATACTTCCGCATCAAGCCAGTTTACATTCCATTTGATTCCCATTACCGCGCCGATGTCGAGGCGGTGAAAAAGAGCATCACGCCAAATACAATCGTCATCGTTGGGTCGGCGCCATCCTTCCCGCATGGCGCGATCGACCCGATTGAGGAGTTATCGGAGCTCGCACGCGCCTACGGCATTGGCTTTCACACGGATACCTGCCTGGGTGGCTTCGTGCTGCCCTGGGCTGAAAAACTCGGGTATCCGGTGCCGCCTTTTGATTTTCGCCTGTCCGGTGTCACTTCGATGTCTGTCGATACGCATAAATATGGATATGCTGCCAAAGGCACCTCGGTCATTTTGTATCGCGGCCGGGAATTGTTGCACCACCAGTATTACACCGCCACCGATTGGCCCGGCGGATTATATTTCTCACCCACGTTTGCAGGCAGCCGTCCCGGTGCGTTGAGCGCGGCTTGCTGGGCGGCGCTGACCTCTATAGGTGAGCAGGGATATCTGGAAGCCACGAAAAAAATCCTGGAAACCGCCGCAAGAATCAAAGGCGGGATTCGCGATATTCCTGAGTTACACGTGTTGGGCGATCCATTATTCGTGATCGCGTTTGCCTCGGATTCGCTCGACATCTATAAAATAATGGAAGCCATGAGCCGCAAAAAATGGAGCTTGAACGGTTTGCACAAACCCTCCTGTGTGCACATCTGTGTCACCTTGCGGCAGACGCAGGCTGGCGTCGCCCAACAGTTTCTTAATGACTTACAGGAAGCTGTCGCCTACGTAAAAGAGCATCCAGAAGGAAAGGGGACAATGGCGCCAGTCTATGGTATGGCGGCCACGATTCCTTTGCGCGGCGTAGTCAGCGACATGCTCAAACGCTATCTCGATTTGATCTTCAAAGCTTCCTAACCAGTGGCGTCTGTAGAACTTACCGTTGAACCCGCAAACTCTTTGCAATATAATGACGTTTAGATAAAGCTGTACTGTGCTCAGAGTACATGCTCTTTCAAAGCAAATTAGCCAATGCCTCGCGGTCTTCGCAACTTGAAGGCGGTTGATTTGTCTTTTCTTATGGATGCCTCAGAAAGAGGGAAGCTATGAATCGGGCAAATACTGTGCGATCTCATCTTGGGGAATCAGGAATACTTTTCCGGAAAATCAGCAAGCTTCGACATTTGCGCCTCTCATTGCATCTTTTATAAGAGTACCGGGGCGACCATCATGAGTCACGTTTTCATCAGTTATTCCCGCAGGGACAGCGAAGCCGTTGATCAAATCGTCACGCGCCTGGAGGCTGAGAATTTCACAGTCTGGATCGACCGGGAAGACATCCACGGCGGCGATCTGTGGCGCGAGGCGATCGTCGAAGCTGTCGATAATGCCTACGCTTTTGTGCTGATGCTTTCCCCGGCCTCTGCAGCATCAGACAACGTTCGTAAAGAAGTGGATCTGGCGGAGGGAGCCGGCAAATCCCTGTTGCCCACATTGCTTGCCCAAACCCAACTGCCAGCCCGCTTGCGCTATCAGCTTGCTGGCATCCAGTGGATCGAGTATTACCGGGATCCGGACAAGAGGCTTAGCGAGCTGGTGGAGGTTCTGCGCGGCTTCGAGAAAAAGTATGGCACGGTTTTGCCTGCCAGCAGCCGACAGGTGGAATTCGTTTTCAATGGGTTGGATTTAGTAAAACTCAGCCAGGAGGAACGGCAACAGCTACAGGAAAAATTGCTAGATGTCATCGCCAATTCTACAAATACGCCGCGCACGACTCTGAATGTGGTCACCATGACCGCAGGCAGCGTCCATATCTTCGTTGATATGCCCACACGGACTGCCTACCAGGTCAAGACAGCGGCTCTCAACAAGGATCCCGAGCTGATCCGGGCTGGGATTGATGCTCTGCGCTTAGCTGGTGATCGCAATTTCGTCCCGCTCCGAATCGCACCTCAGCCACCGCCGACCGCAGGCAGACGCGGTGAAGGTCGCTGGTGCCTTGCTGCAGTGGTCGCGGGCATCGCTGTGGTCGCGCTCTTGGTCCTGAGCGCCCTTGCAATCGCCTTGCTTGGAAGAACCGCCGCGCCAGCACCCAACTTCAGCACGTTCACAGTCACAGATACGCCCACTTCTACATCGACGCAGACGGGTGCGCCGACAGGTACGAATGTGCCAACATCCACGCCCAGTCCTACACGGGTGCCCACCGACACCCCTACCGATACTCAGACGCCGACCCATAATTCTCCGGCTGTGTTTTCTCCTCCATATACCTCATCCGACACCTTTCATGGAGGCGGGGATGCCTGTGCTGCGCCAAAGGATGAAATGATCCGTGTGGATGTGGACGATCCCGATGGAGTGGCCGGGGTCCAGATTTATTTTCAGCTGCAGAACAAGAAAACCTTCGAATTTTTCGAGTGGAACAGCCTGCCTATGACCTACGAAGCGGGTCGACTCCTGCCACATTGGACCGTGGATATCACCGCGGCTAATGTCCTGGGGAACGCTGTGTATGGCGAAGAATACTGGCTCCAATTCTATTTTCTAGCAAATGATAAAACAGGTACGCCAACCCAAAGCGATCTCTATGGAACACTAGTTACCTATCTGTTCTGTACGTACATCACATAGTATGCTAATCCCATTCT
>DATHUN010000748.1:0-5185 GCA_035462205.1 Anaerolineales bacterium | reverse complement strand
TGTACTACTATCCAATCCTGTATCTACCAAATGAACGATCCAATCTTCAATCATACGCTTATGAATTGTTACCTTATCGGAACGCATGTCGATGCTGAAACTCTCGTGCAGGGTAGTACTTTCCAGAAAATATCGCTTGATTACATTGCCTTTATAACCCAATGCAATAATAAACTCGTTGAAGCCATAACAAGCATAATGTTTCATAATATGCCACAGGATTGGGCGCTCACCAATCTCCACCATCGGTTTGGGCTTTACTTCCGTCTCTTCGGAGAGGCGCGTCCCTAAGCCGCCCGCAAGAATTACAACTTTCATACAACAAATCCCTTCCTCAATGAACAAATTATATATTCACCAGAGCATTGAAGCACATCACCAACAACCACATTGATTGAGATCTTTACTCTTCGGCAAAGCTCGCAGATCCCCCATCATAGAAGCCGTAAAGATACATTCATAGACTGAAATTATAGCCTGTGGGAAACGAATCTAGGTCGCCCTTGGCATTACAAAGCCGTTAAAAGCGAGGTTTATTCACCGAGTACCAACTCGCCTTTGCTATCCACTGCCTGGGCTGCCGTTCACTGGGAGAGGTATTATAATGAACACTAAGAACTTCTTAGCGACCAGTGGGACATTGCTGCAAGAATCGCTCCTATCCCTGAACACATCTGGACTAAAAAGTCGTTTGTTCGTAACTAACGATTGGTACAAACGTCCTGCTATTAATAAGCATCGCAGATCCATTGGTTTAGATTGTCGCCCGCATGAAACGCAGTATCCCGTATTCTGTTGTTTTCCTGTTCGCTTTTCTGCTTAACCGAATCGCTGTCTCCGCCAGACAAATTAGCCCTCTCGAAAGCATCCGGCCGCTATCGGTTCTGTTTGCTCTACTCGGTGTGTTAGTTTTCATCATTCATAAATTCGTGCGTGAGTGGCACCGTACCAATTATTTGACCGCGTTGATTCTGGGGGCTTTTTTCTTGTATCAAACCCTATACCAGTGGATTAAGCAAGTCTCTATCGAGCGATCCAACACGGCAGGGCTCCTGCTGATCCCCTTTGTCATCGGCATCTGCATGCTCTTGGCGGGAAGAAAATGGTGGAACCTCGTGCATGAGCCTGCACAGATCACCTATTATCTGAGTCTGGTCGCGGTGATATTTCTGACTATGCAGGTTGTGCAGTTTGGGTTCAAATTTCAGGGGATTTGGATGTCGGGTTCCACCTCCCATACGTCGGCGATTGCCCCGCTGGTGGAGGAAGTAAATCTACACCCCGCGACCCGCCCGGATATTTATGTCATCGTCCTGGACGGTTATGGACGTCAGGATGTCCTTCAGGATATCTACCATTACGATAATTCGGAATTCATCGGTCAATTGGAAAAACGCGGCTTCTATGTGGCGGCTGACTCTCACAGTAACTATGTCCAAACCGCCTATTCCATCGCATCCCTGATGAACTTTGATTATGTTCAGCCATGGCAGCCCTCCACCGATTACGCGGAGTACATTGTGGGTCCGATCCAGCACAATCGTGTCTTCGAACTATTGAGAAAGGTCGGTTACACCACGGTCAGCTTTGAGGGCGGCACAAGTTACACCGGCATCCAGAGTTCTGATATCGTGGATTCGGGCTTTCTCCCGCTGAATACATTCGAGACGTTCCTACTGACCAATTCGCCCTTCGAACCGCTCACAAACATCTTCCATCTGGGGATTTCCATTCCAAATTACGATACCCATCGCGACCGCATCCTAAATCATCTCGGTACGCTGGAGAACGTCCCAGATTCTATTCAGGGACCGAAGATTACCTATTTTCACATTCTTGCGCCTCATCCGCCGTTTGTGTTCGATCAGGATGGTAATCCGATTGAACCAAACCGCCCGTACAGTATTCTGGACGGAAATGAATATGCGGGTAGCGTGGAGGAGTACTGGCAGGGATATCGTCAGCAAGTCATTTTTGTAAATGGCAGAATCCTCGAAGCCATTGACGCAATTCTCGCCAAGTCACAAACGCCGCCTGTGATTCTGGTGATGGGCGATCATGGACCCGGATCCATGTTCAGGTGGGATCCGCAAGATCCGGGATGTACATGGGAACGGACGCATAATTTTTATGCCTTATTGCTACCCGCCCCGCGCAATCCTGTGACGCTCTATCCAAGTATGACTCCCGTCAATACCTTTCGACTGATCTTCAATGCCTACTTTGATACAGACTTACCCCTGCTAGACGATCGCACGTTTCTGGTAACGTGGCAGCATCCAGCACCAATCATCGATGCTACGAGCTTTCGAGATTCCAAGAATTCGTGCGTGCCGGACGATAAGTAGGGAACATACCAGTTTGGTTATTTTCCAAAAATAATCACGTCATCCGTTTCATAGACCGTCTGAAAACTAGAATCGGTGCGCATGTGCTCCAAAAAATAGGGGAACGTCTGGGGCTCAGCCAGCAGGACGCAGTTATCGACGCGTAGTTGCTTGGAAAGGTAAATATAATCGTAGTCGCTTCGGGGAACGGCAGAATCCAGGCAGGCGGCATCGCCCTCCAGGAGGCAATCCTGCACCGCATAGGTGGAGCGGACATAGTTGTTGAAGTTTGCTCCCTGAGTCCATTCGGTGCCCTGGACGGTGAGCAGGCTCTGCCGGCCGGTCAACGCCGGGAACCACTCCAGCACCGAGTCACAGGAGACGGACGAGGTCCCGGTCAGCACCAGGAAGCGCGCCTCGGCAGGCGTATTTTTCCGAACCCATTCCATGGCTTGCCGGTCTGGCGGATAAAGCGTAGCACTCGAAAGTTGAAAGCCGACTTGATAGGCAGAAAACAGCAGGTACAACGCCAGGTAGATCCAGATGTTGCGTTCGGCAGCCGGCACAGGATCGGAGGCCGGCGATGCTGTCCCAGCCGGATGGGGTTCGGCCCGCGTGGTGGTTCCATCCTGACGCAAGCCTAGTCCGCGGAAGAGCACTTCGACGAGACCAATGGCAGCCAGCATCGCCAACGGAATGGCAGCCGGACCTGCCGCGCTGCGTCCCTCCACGAAGAACGGCAGCGCCAGCCAGAGGGGCAACAAGTATTGTTTCTGAAGCAGCTGGTGAGCCAGCCCGACCAGCCCAAGGATGGCGATCACCGTGGCGTAGGGTTCCTCGGTGAAGACAAAGAAAAGCAGGTGAAACACCGCCAGGGCTTTTTGTCCGGTCGCGGCACCGTTCAAGAGCGGCGCCAGGCCGTGATAATGAATGACCGTCCCCCACCAGGGCGCGCTGACAACCAAAACGGTCAAGCCAACAAGCAGCGATTGCAGCAGGGTCGTGCGCTTGCGGGAGAGCATCAGCCACAGGAACAGTGCCGAGATGAACGTATGCACAGCCGCTTCCGGATGGCTCATCACTGCCAGCCCGCCGAACAGACCCGCCCAGAAAACGTCTGCTTTACGCTGCTCTTTGTAGATACGGACCACCGTCGCCAGGGTGAGCAGCATAAAGAATTGACCCGGGCTGCGCGTGAGACCACCGCCCATCACGTACCAGGATAACGCCCGCGGCATCAGCGCGAAGAACAGGGTCGAAATGGCAGCGCGGTACCGGTCGTTCAACAGCCGTGAGGCAAGCAGATAAAAGGCGGGAATCGAAAGTGAGGCGATCAGCGCCGGCACCCAGCGGACCGTCTGCGCGGCGCTCCACCCGAACAGGTCCGCGGCGATGCGCCCCAGGTAAAACCCGAGCGGTGGATAGGCAAAAGGAATCTGGAGATGGTTATACGTGGTAAATAACGGTAACCGGTAATGGCTTGTCTTTAAGTCGTCCACCATCACCGCAAACATGCCCCCATCGTTGATGGCGAATCCCGCCAAAAGAGTCGGATTGAAGCGCAGAAAGGTACCGAGTGCCACAGCAAAGATCAGAATGAGCTTTGCCCACTCGTCGCGATGGATCTGTTTCATGATGACATTTTACAGGGAAACTAACTGGGAAACGATTCCTCTACACAAATGTAAGAAAGTCAGCCCAACTCGTTTTGAGTTGGGCTGACCATTCACGCCAGGCCTTTTGAATTAAATATTGTCACTCTATCTCATCAAAAAGCAATATCATCATTTCCTTCTATTCTTCTGCTTATTGTTGACAACCTTCCCGGCGGCCGTTGTGGCTGCCATCACAGGAGCAGCTGCCACGGCGGCACCCATCTCTTGAGCGGGCGCTTTGGAGCGGATCACCGCCCAGGCGAGGATGGCGAGCAGGACTATGGCAATCCCCCAGACCATCCAGTTACCACCGCCGGAATACTGCACCACGATCGGTGCGATGATCACGGAGACCAGGTTGACAACTTTGATCATCGGGTTGAGCGCCGGTCCGGCAGTGTCCTTGAATGGATCGCCAACCGTATCACCCACCACACCCGCTTTGTGACGCTCAGAACCTTTGCCGGTGTTATTCTGAATGCTGCGCGGTTCATCTTCGATCAGCTTTTTGGCATTATCCCAGGCGCCGCCGGAGTTATTGAGGAACACCGCCAGCAATTGTCCGGAAACAATGATCCCTGCTAAAAAGCCGCCGAGTGCTTCTACCTGCAGGAGCAAGCCCACCACGATCGGGGTCAGGATGCCGAGCAGCGCCAGCGAGACCAATTCCTTTTGAGCCGCTGTGGTAGAAATTCCAACTGCCTGCGCGTAATCCGGTTTGACACGCCCTTCGAGCACGCCAAGTTTGAACTGGCGGCGGACTTCCAGCACGATCAACGATGCCGCCCGAGCGACCGCCTGGATGCAGAAGGAGGAGAATAACCACGGCAGCGCACCGCCGATCAACATACCCACGAACACCTGCGGCGTGTCCACGCGGATACCGATCGCCTGGATTTGTTTTTCAATGGGAATACCCAACGACGTTTGCGCACGGGAGACGTCCACAAGGAACGAGCCGAAAAGCGCCACGGCTGCGATCACCGCCGAACCGATCGCAACACCCTTCGTGATGGCTTTGGTCGTATTACCGACCGCATCCAGGTCGGCCATGATCTGCTGCGCCACGCGGGTTTCCTTATCCTCACGACCTGACCAGGACATTTCGCCGATACCGTTGGCATTGTCTGCAATCGGACCGAACGAGTCCATGGCAACATTGTTACCGGTCAGAGTGAGCATACCGATGCCGGTCATCGCCAC
>DATHUN010000747.1:0-2551 GCA_035462205.1 Anaerolineales bacterium | reverse complement strand
GAAAAATAAGATGGAATCATAGCGGGTAAGAAAAGCCAGTCCAGCCAAAAGAAATATCACGCATAGCAATTTAAGACTGAGTGGAGGGGGACGGAGCGCTAAGATCACGGTAATGGTTGCCAGAAAAAGCAGAATGGGAGTTTCCAGTCCTCCAAATGTCCAAAGCAGTACACAAGGAGGGAATAACAAAATGATTGCCAATAGCTGCCAATGAATGTGTTCTCTGTATCGATACCAAACGAGCACTACCGAAATAAGCACCAGAATTAAAGACAAGATTTTGTTACTTAGAACAGTATTGCCGGTCACCAAGAATAACGCAGCGGAAAGGATGGCGTGTAAAGGTGAAGTCATTGCATTGATCGGTTCACCTTCATTGTAGACCAGGGATCCTGTATTGACCCAATTCTCTGCGTATCGATAGGTGATGTAAGCGTCTTCAGCAGTAAATTTAAAATAGAAAACTGCACTGATGCCAAGGATGATGAGAATCAGTACATGGAGAGAGTAATAGAGTTTTCTCATTTCTACGCTGCTGAGTATTTCTGCGACATCACCATCTGCTCTATGCTCACTAGACCGCCTAGGAAGAGCCAGCCAAGCATACTGGTTCGGAACCCGATTAGACCAATGTTATAGAAAAAGGGCAGAACCCAATCACCCATCATCCCTATCACAGCCGTCCCTGCCAGCCCACCCAGAGCGCCATAAACGTAGGCTTGGGCAAATCCTGCCGGAGCACGTTCTCGTAACCGCCAGCTCAGTCTGCCAAGCTCCCATAAAAACCACAAAAAACAGACTAAGCCCACTAATCCGGTCTGGGCGACGATATCTACATAATTATTGTGGGAGTTGAAACTCACAGCATAGCCCCTGATAGGAAAAAGCGGTGTATACCAGTAGTAATTGGCAAAACCTAACCCCAAGATGGGGCTGATTTTGATGATGTGAGCCAGGATCAACCAGGCATCCAGTCGAGTTGAAACACTATAGTCTTCTGAGCTCACTACTCCTGCCTTCAAAATCAAAACTGCCACGACTGCGATCGGGAACAGGACCAGGCCCGCACGCCAAGATCGAAATCCGATAATAGCAGCAATGCAAACAATTACCGGTATCCAACCTGATTTGTTGGCAAACTTCAAAAATAATTGATTGTAAAGAGTGATCAATACCAATCCACCTAGTGCCCACCGCCAGCCTGGATGCAAATCCCCATTCAATAAGGCTTGGCTGAACGCCAACGACACCACCCAAATATAATAAACGGCTCCGATTGGCTGGATTAAATTCTGTGTAGAGAAGCCCAATCCTGGCAGCAGCGATCTAAGAATAATTGCTAGCACACTAAAAGCCAGAAAGGCCCAGGTAATTATCCTTAACCAGCGCAGGTCACGGACCAGGTTTGTCATCAGCAGGAATGTTCCAGCCGAAAGTACAATGATAGCCAGACCACCGAGTTGTGCCCCCAAAGGCGCATGCAGGGCCAAGGGGAGCCAGTTCAATTGGCCAACCCCAAAGGAGATGAAGGCGATAACGACGAAGGACAACAACGGCCATACAGTCCGAGATGGTGAGAACTGTACTTCGTAATGGTGGACCATCATATCCAGCAGCCAAAGGCCAAGCAGCAGAGCCACCAAGATCATAGTCACGTTTAAGCCGCTGGGTCCAACGAAGGGGACGATCATCCCGGCCAGAGGGGCGACGATTAAGCCGAGAGGCGGCCAGCGCAGAAAGGCCATAACCATGCCAATACCTAAAGGTAGAAAAAGGACCAATGTCAACTGACGTTGCGAAGCCATAAACGCCAGGGCGGCGATGATCAGCAACTCGCCGATGACGAGCAGATGGCGCAGTCGAAGTTGCAGATTGGGGTTCATATACTGGTGTAATAGTCTCATTGATAATGGTCCGATTATCGTAATCCAACTGCTTAAGGTAGCCTAACGGAATTACCCACATTACTGATCTGTCCGAACTTGCTCAATCCTTGCCGATATCCTTGAAACACATAACCGCCAACAATGTAACGATAGAGCGAGGGCAATAGAATGAACGCTGGGTATCGCTTCTCTAGTGCATGGACGATTCGCTCCATACTCCACAAAGCCAGGCGAGATGAGGCCACGGCGCGCGCCAATTTGCGGGCGATCAGCCGCGGTGAATCTTGACTCCAGGTAATCGGAGTTTTGTCGTAAAACATGGGAACATGGGCAAGCAATTCGGGATATCGTTGAAAAAGAACAACTGCCCGATAGCTGGCTGTTCGCACGCGCTTCTTATATGTATCCAAACTGGATACCGTGTAATCTCGGTGCCAGCAAATGGCTTCTGTGCTTTGATAAAATTTAAAACCTTGTCGGTACGCTCGATAATTAAAATCGAGGTCACACCACATATTGGAACCTGGGAAATGCAGACCGTGCATCATTCCAATTTTGAAATATGCCTCGCGCCTGAGGGACATGTTATTGCTGTACGCATCTCTGAATGGCACTTCCATTACTGAGTGTTCATGGCCCAAAGTCGGTGAGGAGTGGAAGCTTTC
>DATHUN010000746.1:0-8339 GCA_035462205.1 Anaerolineales bacterium | reverse complement strand
GTGATTAAATCTTGATCTTCGGGAGTTCGTATATGGCCAAAGCCATTCGCCGCCGCAATCGGGAATTGAGCAGCGTTATCCAGGCGCGGATCGTAGAAATTGCCCTTGCCGTGCATCTGAAGATTGGCAACATAAGCGTTCCAATAAGGCACCGAACCCCAACCTGTCCAGGTATGTAAATTGACACCTGCCAAGCCAAATGCTGGTGGCAGCAGCGTAGCACCAGACACATTCGTGCCAGTGACAACACCGTCCGTAACCTGTTGGGGGTTGAACGCCTTGCCATCCAAATTTAGCTCTGCATCGTACTTTCCAGGTCCCCAGCTGTGGAGCACAGCAACGACGGTAGCTCGATCTACGCCCAGAAGAGTCTCGAATGGGCTCAAATCAGGGGAGAGGGCAACGATCGCGCCCACGTTCAGATCACGGTTTGCCCAGCCATCCAGTCGCTTGCCAATTCCCGGGGCGAACGAGTCGTCCACGGTGGAGTGGCAAAAGGCACACGTGATGCCGATCGAGCTCATACTGCCGTCATCATTGAAAAATCCTGTCACGCCGACAACGGCATTCAGCTTGAGCAGGGCCAGGGTGACGGCCGGGTCATTCAGGTCAACTTTTCCGAACCTCAACTGTTTTCTCAAAGAGTATGGCAAGGCTTTCACGTCGACTTTCAAGCCAACGGATAAAGCTGTCGCCGGGCTTACCCCTGGCCCGACCCCTCCAAATTGTTCGCCTTCAATTGCCTGGTGCAGCTTGAGTTGTCCACCCCAGAAATCCTGGTCGCCAAATGTGTCATAACGGAAAATTTGTTTGCCTTCCGCGATCAGGTTCGGGGTTTCTATGGCTCTTGCTTGCATGCTTGCTGTCCCCACTACTGCGAGGATGAGGAGAAAGACTCCTGAATAGATCAGTGTTTTGAAAAACCGGTTATGGTTTAGCATGCGCTCTCCTTTCTTTACCCAATATGCGAACGTTCCCATGGGCCAGCAGGGAGCCCAGAGATCTATGTCTGGGAAAGTGAGCGGGCACCCTTTTCCAAATGGTTTTCATCTAATAACTTTGTGCCTGCAGTCTCCTCTCTTTTACGAAGGACGCGAGCGTGCCTGTTGTTTAAGAACATGCTTTATTAAAAGATACGTACAAATGACGCCCGCCGGATTTGGATTTCCATAAGTTCCTCGATGAGCAATACGAATTCACAATCCAGGAGTTGGCAGGCGATTTCTGCTTATTAGTTTCAAAAAGAGGTATTTTCTTACCTGTAATTTCCGATTATGAACCACGCCAGATTATGGATGGAATTGACGACCTTGCAAATCCAATCTTCTCGCTCTCGACGTATGAATTAATTAAGAGCCTGCAGTAGCCTTCTCTCTGCCTCGGGGAAATCATCTCTTGATTCAAAGCTTCAACAGGTACGCTGACTGGAAGTGCCAGGTTCTATTCTTACTGAGCCCATCCATTACCAGGGGGTGATCACTAGGCAACGAAGCTTGCGAAAGGAGGCACACTACACAAAAACGCCCCGAATATTTTATTGATCGCGATCGAACATCGGTATCGTCATCACAGATTGCATCCTAGTTATAAGTGGAATCTACAAAGGAGACGAATCTGTGTTAGGCAAACTTTTTAAACTGGTGAGTATAATGATCATTCTGCTGTTAGTAGCAAGTCCCGCCTTTGCGGCCGGAGGCGGTTTATGGCTCACAGCAGGGCACGATCTACGGAATACACGTTTCCAGAACACGGAATCAACGATTGGCGTCGCAAATGCGGCGAACTTAGCGGTGAAATGGCAGTTTACAACGGGTGGTGATGTCTCGGCAACGCCGGCGGTGGATGACACCGCCGTGTACTTCCCGGATTGGGCAGGCAACCTCTTTGCAGTGGATCGAAATACAGGGGCACTCCTCTGGTCACACCAGATCCCGGACTATACGGGTGTGGCCGGTGACTACTCGCGAGCGACGCCCGCCGTTTCAGGTAGCAAGCTCATCTTCGGCGACCAGGGTGGAAAGCTTGGCGCCGGGGCGCGTGTCATGGCTGTCGACAAGGCAACAGGCAACTTGCTCTGGGTTACCCAAGTGGAGGACAAGCCCTATGGCATGGTTACGCAATCCGCCGTCGTGGATGGCAACACTGTTTATGTAGGTGTAGCCTCCTTCGAGGAAGTGATTGCGGCGCTGGATCCAACGTATCCCTGTTGTAATGAACGCGGGAGTATCCTGGCATTGAATGCCAAGAACGGCAAGATTCTATGGAAGACTTATACCGTCCCGGAAGGCTATAGTGGCGGCGCGGTCTGGGGCAGTACCCCCGTCGTGGACCACTCACGCGGTTCTTTATTTATATCCACGGGCAACAATTATTCACTACCGCAACCAGTCATGGACTGCATCATTGCTGCCGGCAATGATCCGAATGCAGTCCGAGCCTGTATCTCTCCCGATAACCATCTTGATTCAGTGATGGCTCTCAACCTCAGCACAGGCGCCATCAAATGGGCGACAACTGCCCTGCCATTCGACGCCTGGAACGTCGCTTGTCTACCCGGCTTCGACGACACGAATTGCCCGCAGCCTTCCGGACCCGACTTCGATTTCGGTCAGGGACCTGCGCTCTTTACAGTGAACACCCAAAGTGGCAAGCGCGATCTTCTGGGGGCAGGTCAGAAGAGTGGCCAGTATTGGGCATTTGACCCGGATACTGGCGCGGTCGTGTGGACGACACAAGTCGGTCCCGGTGGTGTCACCGGCGGCTTGGAATGGGGCTCGGCAACGGACGGTAAGCGTATTTATGTAGCAGATGCGAATAGCTCAGCTACCGCGTGGACTCTGGTCCAGGACGGGCAGGCTAGCGGACCAACAGTCACTTCGGGATTCTGGAGTGCACTGGACGCGGCGACAGGCAAGATCCTCTGGCAAACGCCGGATCCGGCTGGCGGTCAGACCCAGGACCCGGGCGCTGTATCCGCGGCGAACGGCGTCGTTTACGCCTGCTCTGCGGACCCCGTGGGTCATATGTATGCCTTAAACGCAGGCACGGGTGGAATTCTCTGGAGCTTCGCCAGTGGCGGCGCCTGTAACGCGGGTGCCGCTATTTCGAATGGTATGGTCTATTGGGGCTCTGGCTATCGCCAGTTCTTCACGGGCAATAACATCTTCTATGCGTTCTCTGTTCCATAAAAGCTCGTGATCTGTTAAACCCAAGCCCGGCTCAAGTTCCGCGTACCTGATGGGCCTTGAGCCGGGCTATTATGCGTGAACTATCCTTGGGAAGCGCTTTTGCCGTTCGGTAAGAAATAGAAAGCTCCTGAAACTTATAAGCAGACCACGTACAAACGAGAACGTTCCGCGACCACAGTGTCGAGGTTATTTGCTGGATTCCCGCTTCTTCAAGCCTGCCGATGACAAGCAATTGCGAACGAAATATATTGACCAAGGAGTATGTCTGTGAAATCTAATCCCCTACTCGATCTTGAATCGTTTGGGCAAAGTATCTGGATCGATTTCATTCGCAGAGAGATGATCTCTTCGGGTGAGATGCGAAGGCTAATTCAGGAGGACGGTGTCAGTGGTGTGACCTCAAATCCGTCCATTTTTGAAAAGGCGATTGCGGAAAGCCCTGACTATGATGATGCGATCCGTGCACTCACGTCGGAAGGAAAGACGCCGGATGAAATTTATCAGCATCTCACGGTGGAAGATATCCAGATGGTTGCCGACCTCCTCCATCCCATTTATGAGAGGACACATGGGCGGGATGGGTTCGTAAGCCTGGAAGTATCGCCAGTCCTCGCCCATGATATGAAGGGAACGATTCAAGAAGCCCATCGCCTCTGGGCAGTTACGAACCGCCCGAATTTGATGATCAAGGTCCCGGCCACGCAGGAGGGCATTCCGGCCATCCAGCAACTCATCGCGGAAGGGATTAATATCAACATCACATTACTGTTCGGGCTGCCTCGCTATCGGGAGGTCCTGGATGCATATCTCACCGGCTTGGAAAGTCTCGCAAGCAAAGGAAGAAGCCTTGGGCAGGTGGCATCTGTCGCCAGCTTTTTCCTCAGTCGTATTGATACTCTGCTCGATCCGCTCCTGGAAACAAAGATGCTCGACGGTGGGGCACAGGCGGATATTGCGGCGCGACTGCATGGCGAGGTTGCAATTGCAAGTGCAAAAGTGGCATATCAGATCTTCAGGGAGATCTTTGGCAGCGATCGTTTTCGGAAGCTTCGTGATCGGGGTGCACGCACACAAAAACTGCTCTGGGCTAGCACGAGCACAAAAAATCCTGTTTACAGTGACACCAAGTATATCGATCCCCTGATCGGTGCCGATACAATCAATACATTGCCCGTGGAGACATTGAATGCCTTCCGAGATCATGGGCATCCTCGTAAGACATTGGATGAAGACGTACAATGGGCATATCAAGTGCTTCAAGATCTTTCATTACTAGGGATTGATCTAGATCGAGTCACACAACAGCTGGAGGAGGAAGGCGTCGAGAAATTTAGTAGCGCTCTAACCAGGTTGATGGATTCCCTCAAGGAAAAGCACAGTGCGGCGCTAGCATCCATCCCAGCAAAAACAAGTAACCCGTAAAGTCTGGTGGCCCGTAGCGGTTGGCTTTTACCCATTGCAGGGCGAGCAGAGCAGCATCTGATCTGGATTGGTAACTAGATTCATGTGGCGTCGTTATAGAAAAAAAGGAGATAAAGTATGGAAAGTAAAGTTAAGCTGTTTGGGCACCCGATTCATCCTATGCTGATTGTGTTTCCCGCCGGATCCTTCACGGCCGCGGTGATCTTCGATATTCTCTACTTGATCTTCCGCAACCCGACTCTGCCGGCCGTATCGTTCTACGTGATCGCGCTCGGCGTCATCGGTGGCTTGCTAGCCGCTGTCTTTGGGTTCATCGACTGGTCCGCCCTGCCGAATAATTCTCGTGCAAAGGGCATCGGTCTTTGGCATGGTCTCGGCAACTTTGTGATCGTGGTGCTTTTTGCCGTGAGCTGGCTGCTGCGTCGCGGCAGCGTTGATTTTGTGCCTAGCGGGTTCGCTCTGCTGCTCTCGTTTGCAGGGATCTTGCTTGCTCTCGTTACTCTGTGGATCGGTGGAGAGCTGGTTTATCGCCTGGGCGTGGCAGTCGATCCCGGCGCGAATGTGAACGCGCCAAGCTCCCTCTCGCAGTCGAGTGTTACGAACACCGAGCGTATGCGTAACAGGTAGCACCTCGAGGCAAAAACTTCCTCCGCGATTCAGGGCAGTGCATAATCAGGCGACGATAGGGGTGCCTATCGCAGCCTGTCTCTTAAAGTTTTGATTACGCCGGACGCTGTCTTGCTGCTGGTACTTGCGATTAGAAAAAGAAAACAGTCCTCAAGAATTTGAGGACTGTTTTCTTTTTTAGGGATTACTTGTGCTTTACTCTTCGAGCCCAGTCTCGCTGATCCTGAAAATATGTGGCTCGCCAAAAAGCATGATTTTGATGGCGGTATCCGTCACTGGCGAGGGTGGTGTACAGAACAGTGGAGGCAAATCTTCATCGAAACCTTTTATAAAGGTCGCACTGATGCAGATTGAGATGTTTCCTTGTGCGTCTTCAGTCCAGGAGACTGCTCGAAGCCGAGCCACGACTTCTCCATTATCCTCCGAGTACGCGCCACCACCGCCGGCGCTTCCGTCCTCATAGAGAGGGCCACCTACCCATCCACCCTGCCCAAGCGCGGCTAATGTCCATGTATATTCGACATCTCCGCCGCGGGCTTGCGCCGCCGAAGCAGTGGAGAATACCAGGATGGCTACTACTGCAACCAGCAAAATTGACTTTCGCATACGACAACCTCCTAGGAATTTTCAGGTAATTCATCTGCAGGCAAATTAAGCACTACAGGCCGAGCGTACACAGCAGGTGGTAGACGCATGAAGTTTGGATTGGCGCTGAACGCCTAACGGGGATCGTCATTGACGCTTTCTATTAATAGTTACGCCCGTCAAGCAGGGAACGGATTAATTTTTGAGATGAGAATAGGCTTAATGTTGGATGAATTCACCTGCTTTGTAATGGCACTGGATTAGTAATTTGTTTCTAACAGGAATTAAAAAGCGCTTCCAAATATTGGAAGCGCTAATTGTCAATGGGAACTACTTAGGGAATCAAATCTTGTAAATCATCGAATGACGGCAACTCGCCTTTGTTTTCAAGTTGTTGCAGGTCTCGCAAGATCTCGTATTCCTGCCGGCAGGTGGCGCATTGATCCAGATGTTGTTTTAGCTGAGGCAAATGAGCAACAGCATCCTCCCCCGCCAGTTCCACTTCGACAAAGTGAGAGACCAAATCGAAGCACTCAGAGCAGGAGATTTCCGCCTCCTGCGTATTATGAATATCCTGTAACCAGCGTTCAAAACGATTCTTTTTCACAGTCATTTGTTGCATGCCTTGTTGAAATCTTACTTCGAGCTACCAAACAGAGTGAGCGTCTCACCGACCTCAAAACCGCGTGCCCGCAAGCCAGCCTTTAGCTTGAGACGGGCATCATGCAGCAGCTTATAGACTGCATTGCGATTTGTACCCTGGTGCCGGACCACTTCATCCAGAGGGACATCGTGGATCAGCATCAGGACAAGAACTTGGCGTTGTTTATCGGTGAGATCGTGCTGAATTACATCCTGAATTATTGTTTGCACTTCCATCTGCATAGCCGATCGCTCTGGCGCAGCTTCATTCGATTTATCTTCAGTCAATTGCTCGAGGAAACTCGTCTCATCGGAGGATGCTAACTCATCGAGGGAAATTGATTTCCAGCGTTCTCGGCGCGCCGTCATCATCGAAATATTGATGGCAAACTTATAAGCCCAGGTGGAAAATTTACTATCGCCGCGAAAATCGGACAAATGATCGACGACGGCGATCAAAGCGTCTTGGGCGCAATCTTCGGCGCGCTGCAAGATTTCCTCCCGGCTTAGCCCTTGAAAGTCAGCTAGGTTTCTGCTGAAAAAATATAAGGAAGCGTGCAACAAGAGATCACGCAGGTCGGCGAGAGCAGCCTCCTGCACGGGACCACTGGAACGCAATTCCTCCAGCCATTCCTGATTAGCTCGTGTCTTGGACATTGCGAGAGATTATACAACTATGTAAAACAAAAGACTCCCTCGATTGGGAGTTTCTTTTTTATAGAAGGAGGGAGGATGGAACGCGGCAGATAAAGGGCCTGATGTGTTTCCGATATCCCATCGATATTTGGAGAAGACGGGCAAAGGGCCTAATCTCCAGTATCGGTCCCGCGATCAAGGTGAATCCGAGCTTCACTTTGATCATTGCAACCCTCTGTGCAAGGTTCTCCTTGTCCCCAGGAAGCCATCCCTTGTGTCTGGCCATCCTGCGGGGCTCGTTCAAGTTCCGAGGACGGGTAAACGCCGGAACCGCTGACCGGATCAATCCAGTGTTCCGGCGTGGATTTCTCGCCTGGACCTGCAGACGGTTATGAACATCCTGGAGGCCGGAGACCGAGTCGGAAATATCTTCCGCCAATCTTTTTGCTCGGCGGTTCGCTACCGCGCCCGTGAGTGTCACTTCACCGTTTTGGACCTGGACCTCGATATTGCTGGCATCCAGTTGTCCGTGGCGGGTCATGCGGGCCAGAAATCATCACTGGAGCGCCGCTGGCGGAAATTTCCGGGCAGGTACGCATCGAGCGGCGTGGTCAAACATTATGGGAAGCACCTTTCCTGACCGGTGAAGAGTGGATATCGTATTCGATCAGTAATCGGGAATACCACCATTTCAGATACGAACTGTTCAGAAAGCCCGGCTATCTGCACTGCCACTTTTTGGTACCGCTCCTCTGAGCCGCAGCGCGGGCATCGTTACGCAACCGTGTGAACGCTGCGAAATTTCCGCCCAAGGCTTTGGTCGGCGATTGCGGAATACACTGGAGAAGGCTCCAGATAATTACAGGATCTTCAAAGTAAAGTCACTCTATCAAGAATAGAATTGATTGGCGAATTCTAGATACTTCCCTCTCGCTTATTGCTTTACCTCGATGATATAACAATGCTGCCTCGATAAATCGGGATGGAACTCCCTTCGCCTGTTACCACTGCCCGGATTTCGAGGCACGCGGCTCGTTCAAGGAAAACGGTCGTCACCAGGGAGTATATCCTCGGCGGGGTGGTATCTCCGGAAAGCAAGCTGCTGGCAACATCGGTGGGGAGAAGTTCCATTGATTGGTTGGACAGCGGGACAATCTGGTGGGTGTCTGCATACTGACCAATCGCTTGGATGTGTATCGGCGCCTGCCGGGTGAGATTCTGAGTATCGATCAGAATCCA
>DATHUN010000745.1:0-15459 GCA_035462205.1 Anaerolineales bacterium | reverse complement strand
GCTTGACATTGAGTCCCTTTTGGAGCGCCTTCTTTGCCAGTAAACCGGCACCGACCATCACAGAAGGATTCGATGTATTCGTGCAAGATGTGATTGCAGCAATCACCACCGCCCCATGTTTCATCTTCATCGAGCCACCATTGGTACCGAAGGTGGCTTCCCGCTCCACAGCCTCCGGCTTAAGTTCAAAGCCGCGTTCTTTGACCGGGGCGGTCAAGGCCTTCTTGAAAGTTTCCTTCAATTCGTCCATGGGCACCCGGTCTTGTGGGCGTTTCGGTCCGGCGAGTGATGGAACGACAGAACCAAGATCCAGCTCGAGCGTATCTGTAAACTGAGGGTCGGGTGTATTTGCCTCACGGAATAATCCCTGGGCGCGCATATAAGCTTCTGTGAGTGCGACCACTTCTTCTGGACGACCCGTCAGCCGCATGTAACGAAGCGTTTCGTTATCCACCGGGAAGAAGCCCACCGTGGCGCCATATTCGGGCGCCATATTTCCGATCGTGGCGCGGTCCGGAAGAGACATAGAATCCAGACCCTCGCCATAAAACTCGACGAATTTATCCACGACGCCTTTCTTACGCAACATTTGTGTTACAGTGAGGACAAGGTCGGTTGCGGTGACGCCGTCGCGTAATTTGCCAAACAGCTTGAAGCCGATTACATCCGGCAGGAGCATATCCATGGGTTGACCGAGCATGACTGCTTCGGCTTCGATGCCGCCCACGCCCCAGCCAACGACACCCAGACCGTTGATCATGGTCGTGTGCGAGTCGGTGCCGACGAGTGTATCCGGGAAGGCAACTGTTTCGTTGCCAACCTGTTTTGCCATGACCACATCTGCCAGATATTCAAGATTGACTTGGTGAACGATACCGGTCATCGGTGGCACCACGCGGAAATTACTGAACGCCCTCTGCCCCCACTTGAGGAACTCATAGCGTTCACGGTTGCGCTGGAATTCAATTTCCGTGTTGCGGGTTAATGCTTCTTGTGTGGCGAAGAAATCCACCTGGATGGAGTGATCGATAACCAGGTCTACAGGGACGAGTGGATTAATCCTCTTCGGGTCGCCGCCGAGACGGGCAACCGCGGAACGCATCGCAGCCAGGTCTACGACTGCAGGCACACCAGTAAAATCCTGCATGATGACGCGCGCCGGCAGGAAGGGAATCCCGGGGCGTGTGCCGGTCGGAGTCCAGGCGGCGATGTTTTTGACATCGCTCTGGGTAATTTCCTTGTCATTACATTGACGGAGCGCCGCCTCGAGCACGATGCGGATCGAAAACGGAAGCCGATTGAGGCTTGTCAGACCTGCTTTTTCCAGTGCATCGAGGCGATAGAGTACATACTTTCTATCCCCAACTTCTAGTACATCACGTGCGTTAAAAAAATCATTCATTGTGTCTCCTTTGGTGGCTTATACCCCTGCCTGAACACAGACAGGGTAATTTGACCACAGACTTGCGAAGAACACAAAGGAGCGCCTTTGCTATCCTTGCCGGTGTGGTGTTTTACATCCTGAGATCCTTCTTAAGTTGCATCACAAATGGCTCTTTCTCATCTTCCGCAAGAAACCCAGCCTGGGCTGCCGCCAGAATGCGCTGTCTCAACGTGCTCTGCGGCATATTTAATTCTTCACAGGCAGCATAATACTCGTGACTGAGCGTGATCCGCGAAATGCTCGGGTCATCAGTATTGATGGTCAAGTTGATTCCCGCTTCCAACATCTTCATCAACGGATGGGCATCCAGCGACTTGACTACGCCCGATTGATAATTGCTTGTCACACAGACCTCGAACGCTGTACCGCGTTCCTGGGCGAGGGCGGTGATAGCTTGATCTTCGAGCACCCGCACACCATGTCCGATGCGTTCCGCACCAAGCTCTTCGATGGCATCCTTGACGTTGATCGCCGGACCCCACTCCCCGGCATGAATGGTCACGTGCAAACCTGCCTGCCGGGCCTCCTTGAAAATCCCATAAAAGGGCTTGGTTGGGAATTCGGCCTCATTGCCAGCCAGATCCAGAGCCACCAGGCCATCATGGATATGTTCCGCGGCGAGCCAGGCAACCTGCTCCGCAAGATCGATGCTTTCGTGACGGTTCACCGAAGCGATCAGGCGTACGACCATGCCGCATTTTTTTGCGGCACTTTGTGCGCTGGTCATCACCCAATCGATCACGTCATGGAGCGGAAAGCGTTCTGCCCGGCTGAGCGCCACAGGTGTAAAACGCAGCTCCATATATCTGACGTTATCCTTGGCTGCATCCTCAATTGCCTCGAATGTGATGCGATTGATCACATCGGGTGAGCGATAGAACAGGCGCAGGGTATTGAATTTTGCCAGGAAATTCTGAAATGTAAATTTATCTTCTTCCTGTACCTGTACGAGAGTGCTTAAGCGTAGAACATCCGCGGGAATGGTGATTCCATGTTGACGAGCCACATCGAGCATAGTATCCAATCGCAGCGAGCCTTCGAGATGGCGGTGAAGCTCCACCTTGGGAAGAGCGCGGTATGTATGGAGGGAAGCAGTGGCTCGGTCTGTTGTCATACTTCGGGCGCTTATTTCATCGACAAAACATGATTATCTAGTAGCGTTGCAGTCAAAATTTCAAATTTTAAGTTTCGAGATGTGTGCGGCACCCTGCACTATTTAGTGTCGGCGCCGTTTCTTTTTCTTACTACCATCCGAGGATGAAGTTGGTTGCGTCTGTTGATGCTGAGTTGGTGCAGGAACATCTGCTGCTTCTACAGGAGTGATCTCAATCGGTGTGGGGCGATATGCAAACACTCTGCTGATCACCAACCCTCGAATGTCTTCCACCAGTTGAGAAAACATTTCAGATGCCTGACGTTTATATTGTACCAGTGGGTCACGCTGGGCGTAAGCCTCCAGACCTATCGAAACTCTTAAGGCCTCGATGCGGGTGAGATAATCTACCCACAGTTCGGATGTTGCACTAAGCAGCAATTGGCGGTGGACTTCATTCAGGACGTACTCGCCGATGGATTCGAGCAACGCCTCCCGATCTGACTCCCCGAGGCTGGATACCGGTTCATTCAGTCGGTCCTCGCCGAATGCTCTTTTCGCCGCCTCACCAAAGTCAGCAAGTCTCTGTGCATTCGAGGTAAGGCGCGCATATTCACGTTCACCCCAAGCCATTTGCAGGGCTTCCTGCGCTTCATCCAAATGATTGAGCACATCTTCGATCACCTGCTCTTCCGCCAAACCTTCAAGCAGTTTCGCGATCAGGAAGATATAGCTAAAGCGGTTGTAGACCTGCTTGACCTGGCGGTGTGTTTTTTGATCAAAGGCTGTGCGCGCACCCTGAGAGATGTTAAGCAGTAATTGAAGCTTGTTCGTGTCGTTGAGATCACGCGGCATCAAGTTGTCAAGATCGCGCCCAATCTGTCCGTTCGCGCCAACCAGTCGCTCATGGCGTCGCTTTAAGGCCTCCTCGGCCGCTTCCATGATCTTATCGGCGGCATCGTCCCAACTGGATATTTCAAACTTTTCTCCCAAGGGTTCGCCAAAGCGGTTCTGCACGGCCGAGATGACGCGGGAGGCATAAATCGCGGTCAGATTGCTGGTAATGAGATTGCGAATGTCCTCTTTTGCCTGCTCAGGATCTTCATCCATTGCGCGGAGCTGCTCATTGTTTAGGCGCATCTGCATACCGACCAGCGTGTTGACCTCTTCCAGCATTTTTTGCGGACGCGGGCGTTCGGCATCGTCCATGTCGCGTAAGCCTTCAAAGTAGGCATCCAGTGAATCGTTGCGCGAAGCAATCTGCGCTTCCAGGCTTTGTTCCGTCGTGTCGATCAACCCTTCGATGGCATGCAGATGGTGTTCGTTTTCCAACTCAATCGCACGCGAGACCAGGTCTAGCGTGGCCTGGCGGAACGCTTGCACGGATCCAGTGGAACTGTTATCCCTCTTGGATAATTCCTGGAGCAGCAGAGACAAGCCAAAGCTTGGGAAAAGCCGTTCGCCCGTCATAAATGGCGGCTGGACCTGTTCCAGCCAAGCGATCAATTTCCAGGGACCTTCTTCATCTTCCAATCCTACTTTGACGCGTTCCTTGATTTCGAGCTCGAGCATCTCTTCGATGTCATCACTCAGATCCTCTTTGACAAAGATCCGGTCACGCTGGCCATAAATTTGAGCGCGCTGGTTATTGAGCACATCATCATATTCCAACAAATGCTTGCGGACGTCGAAGTTCGCGCCCTCAATGCGATGCTGAGACTGTTCGATCACATTCCCAACCAAGCGTACTTCGAGAGGCAGCGAATCATCCACGCGCAGACGCTCCATCAGGCCGCTCACCTGCGAGCCGCCCTGCAGTCGCATCAGGTCATCTTCGAGCGAGAGATAGAACCGTGAAGAACCCGGGTCACCCTGACGTGCAGCACGACCGCGCAACTGGTTGTCAATGCGGCGCGCCTCATGGCGTTCCGAGCCGATCACGTGCAGACCGCCAAGTTCTTTAACGCGCTCCATGTCTTCGAAGTATTGCAGGAAGAGCCTGACCTCCGCGTCGTAGATTCCATAATTCGACGGATCCACATTCTTTAACGCGGCGCGGCGCTCCTCCTGTGTCATATCGAACGGATTCTCTACACCCGCTTTATTGAGCACGCGGTTGACGGCCGTAATCACTTCCTCGGCAAGCTCACCTCCAAGCTTGATGTCCACACCACGACCCGCCATATTCGTGGCGATGGTCACCGCGCCGAAGGCACCTGCCCCGGCAATAATCTGTGATTCCTCGGTGTGTTTGCGAGCGTTGAGAACTTCATGGGGGACACCAGCTTGCAGAACTTTTTTCAAACGTTCCGCATCACGATCTTCCAGCCGGAGAATATCCAAAATCTTGGAGAGGTTGGAAGGATCCTCAGGGCTGATGTTGGTGATGCCAAATGGCTGGATGAACTTGCGCAGTGAATCCGGCGTGATTTTTTCTAACGGCTCATTGAACTGTTGCAGCTCAGGAATCAAGCGACCATCTTCCTCGCGTTTGTTGGCATCCATCCAGACCTGGCGGATGAGAGCTATTTGCAGCATCCGGCGGATAGACTCCGCCTTGAGTCGATTCGAAACAAGCTCCGAGGATTCCACCGAGGTGGTTCCCACTAAAAGCGGACGACCACGCACATGCTCGCGTACGATCTCCATGATCATCGAACGCAGCTTGGCTTCGACTGTTTTATAGATGACGTCGGGGTAATCCTTGCGACGATAGAACAACGGTGTTTGCTTCGAATCATCGCGTTTGGCAAAGTAATTGTATGTATAGCCCTCTTCATCCTTCGCTTTTACTTCGACCAAGGGGGCATCCTTACCGAAGGCTTGATATTCCAGGTTTGGTGGAATCGGTACCACTTCGAGGCTGTAAATCTTGCTGAATTCTTCCGCTTCGGTCAAAGCTGTACCGGTCATGCCGGCCAGCTTCTTATACATGCGGAAATAATTTTGTAGGGTAATGGTAGCGTAGGTGACATTTTCAGGCTCGATTTTGACACCTTCCTTCGCCTCCACCGCTTGGTGCAAGCCATCGCTCCAGCGGCGCCCAGGCATGAGGCGGCCCGTAAACTCGTCTACGATGACAACCTTGCCTGCCTGCACCAAATAATCCTTGTTGCGCTTGAAGAGGTATTGGCCGCGCATAGCCTGTTCGAGATAACCACGTAAGCGCGCCTGTTCTGGTGTCACGTCTTCTGGGCGGTCAGGGTCCATCAGGGGCTGACCTAATATTTGCTCGACATGCGCTAAGCCAACTTCTGTGAGATTGACGTTGCGATCCTTTTCATTGACCTCATAATCTTCGGGTCGCAATTGCCTCACAACCTGCGCCATCTTTCCATACCATTCGAGATCCCCTGAAGCCGGACCAGAGATAATCAGCGGTGTGCGTGCTTCGTCAATCAGGACGTTATCCACTTCGTCGACGATGGCGTAATGGTGCCCGCGCTGGACGCGGTCCTCGAGGCGCATGGTCATGTTGTCACGCAGGTAATCAAAGCCGAATTCGGAGTTCGTGCCATACGTGACATCCGCTTCATACGCCAGGCGGCGATCGACCAACCGCAAATGTCGCTGATCCTCGTGCGGCGACTCGCGCTCGAAGTCCACGATGAATGCTTTCTTTCCGTTTTCCGTCGCAGCTGCCATCTGCAGGACGCCGACCGATAAGCCCAACATGTGTAAGATCGGCGCCATCCAACGCGCATCGCGGCGGGCCAGGTAATCGTTGACCGTAATGAGATGAACGCCTTTATCCAGCAATGCATTGAGGTAAATCGGAAGGGTAGCCACCAGGGTTTTCCCTTCCCCGGTGCGCATCTCTGCAATCGCGCCGCGGTGCAGAGCGACGCCACCGATCAACTGCACATCGTAATGACGCAGCCCGATCGTGCGCTTGGACGCTTCGCGAATGACCGCAAACGCTTCCGGCAAGATATCGTTCAGTGCATCCTGCTGGACTTCGAATTGCTCCTTTTCATCGAGCCCTTCCAAATCCCCGATCGACTCTGCGACCTGGCGCCGGAACTCATCCGTTTTGGCTCGCAAAGCTTCATCACTCAGGGCCTCGAACTGCGCCTCGAGCGAGTTGATCCTTTGCGCGATTCCACTATATTGCTCAATAGTTTTCTTGTTGGGGTCGCCCCCGAAAATTTTTACAAAGTTTTTCAGCATTATTACCTTCTCAGGCGAAAAATTATACTGCCTTTGGGATATTCAGTGTTTGTATCGTACTTAATCTGCCGATAGAAGTGTAGCACGGCAGTGTTAGTAAAACATAAAAGGAGGCGTACATGCCTCCTTTTGACTACTGTCAGGCTTACTGATTACCTAGGGCTTCTGATTCGGCCTGGGTTGACTATCCGGGGTATTATTGCTATTGCTGTTATTGCCCGGCTCCTTCGTTCTGGCTGGGAGGGGGGTTTGCCCATAGTGGTTGCCGTTGTTGCCATTCGGAGCAGGCGTCGAGATGGCCGGATTGCCGCTCTGATTGGCGTCCTGCGTGTTACTCGTATCGGTACTGCTAGTACTCTGACTGGTGTTCTGCGTGGTGTTCGTGTCTGTACTGCTGGCACTCTGAATGCTTTCCTGAGCAGTGGGCAATTCCGCCAATTGCGAGGGAGTAATCACAGCTGTCTCGGTTACAGTCAGGGTGAATGCTGGCGTAATCGTAGGTGCAACATCTGCCACTGGCGAAGATATAACAGGAGGGTTGGAGACTTGTTCCACTTTAGGGGATTTTGTCAGGTTATTGTACAAAGCTGCCAATTTGTCACGGTAAAAATAGGTGACTGCACCTGCTTCAGCGACAATAGCAATGACCAAAAGAGTTTCGATTAAAGTACTAACCGAGGAAGATAATCCAGTTCCGGTGCCTTGGGCGCCCTGAGCTGTATGTTTTAATGTCGCCGCTACCCCTGCCGCTGCACTGATCTCAGCAACTTGCTTTAAATAGTGCTGCCGGCGGTTCACCAACAGTTCCTTTGGGTAGGGTCCCTCGGATTCCTTCAATTGTTTTAGCAGTTGGAAAACATCAGTGTCTTTTGCGTTGATTTCCATGGGTCTCACCAGCTTTCTTCAAGTTGAAGCCCCAACGCTTTTCTCAACTTGGCGATCCCCCGATTCTGTATAACCTTAATGTTGTTTACTTCTTTGCCGATAATCTCGGCGGTTTCCTTAAGGCTGAAGTCTTCCAAAAAACGAAGGATGATGACATGCCGCTGATCCTCGGTCAGGTCGGTATTCATCGCGGAGATCAAAGCTTCCATCATGACGCGTTCCTCGATTTGAGTCTGCGTCGGCGTGAAATGTCCTTTCTCATAGGTGCCTGCGGCAACTTCGAGGGGCGCATTGTGCGAGTTATCTCGCGAGCGATCCACGACCAGGTGGTAGGCGGTCTGATACAAATACGACCGAAGATTGGTCCTGGGACCTTTCCCACCCGCAAATTGTTCCAGCAACTGGGCAAATACATCGCCCACAATATTATCCGCCACGATCGGGTCGTGGCATAATCGAAGAGTGTATTTATAAATGGCAGGCGCGTATTGATCGAAGATAGCAGTGAGCGCTTCTTCGTCGAGTTTTTGGGCCGCTTTGAGCAGTGCAATTCCGTCAGTCATCAGGATGGGTTTCCATCTTCTCCTGCTCTATATACAGGACGTCGATCAATGCATAAAAGTTACGGAACATGTCGTGTAGGTCTCTCTCCAGCCACCCATTATAAACGGATTTGGACTCTGAATAAGCAAAATTACCATTCAGCCCCATTGCAATATTCTTTCATCTTCTTAATAGATTCGTAAGAAAAGCGTTGTAAAAAAAGCCTATCCGCCGAAGTCTACTGGATGTGGAACTTGATATAATCTTCGCGAGGAGTGTGAGCCATGTTTTCATTTGAAGGACCGGATCGCCGCAAGGAGGAGGAACGCGTTCGCAAGGAAGGGCGGCTGCCGCCCGGACAGGCCTTAACATTCAAATTCCCCGTTCTGCATTATGGACCGGTGCCCCATTTTAACGCTGCCACCTGGGATTTCCGCGTCTGGGGTCTGGTAGACGAGGAAAAGCGTTGGACGTGGGATGAGTTCAATCAATTGCCGCGCACGAAAATCCAAATGGACATCCATTGTGTCACGCGCTGGAGCAAGTTTGATACGGTCTGGGAGGGTGTTTCGGTAAAGAGTTTGGTGGAGAATGAATTTTTCAAAATCAAGCCGGAAGCCACACATGTGATGCAGCACGCCGAATACGGATTTACGGTCAATCTGCCCCTGGAAGTGGTCTTACAAGATAACTTTTTGCTGGCCACCCATCTTAATGGTGAACCGATTACTGCCGATCACGGCTATCCCTTGCGCGGGGTGGTGGGATATATTCCCAGCGAAAAAAACCTGGAGACGCCGTATCTTTGGAAAGGTGCCAAGTGGCTGCGCTCGTTGGAATTTATGC
Source organism: Anaerolineales bacterium (assembly GCA_035462205.1). Lineage (GTDB taxonomy): Bacteria > Chloroflexota > Anaerolineae > Anaerolineales > Villigracilaceae > Defluviilinea. The sequence continues at coordinate 6,478 of DATHUN010000745.1, read as the reverse complement.
CGCGTGATCGCCGCGGGTTTTGGGAACAGGCGGGCTATCATAACCGCGCCGACGTTTGGCGCGAGGAACGCTTTGGTTAAAAAAAAGACGGCACGATTTGCCAAGCAAATCGTGCCGTCTTTTTTCTTTATGAGCCAGGACGCTTTCCAAGCGTTAAGGGGATATCCATTTGTTGATCTCCCCGTAACACAGTAAGAGTAATGGTATCGCCGGGGGATTTATTCGTCAGCAGGTAACTTAGCATACTATCGAACGTTTGCACGGGCAAGCCATCGATGGCGATAATAAGGTCACCGCCGGCACTTACACCCTGGAGGCTGGTGGCTTGATCGCCGCCATGGATGCCAGCCTTATCGGCCGGGCCTCCCGGAGTCACCGAGGCAACATACGCACCGATGTAGCTCTTTAATCCAAGGGCTTCAATTTCTGCCAGGCTCAGGTCACTGCGCGTGGAAATGCCCAAATAAGGAAAATCATACTTACCATTCGCAATCAAGCCTTCCGCCACGCGCTTGACAAGATTAATGGAAATCGAAAAGCCAACGCCAGAGTTCGAGGCAGTACCAGTCGTTTGGTTCACATTTTCTGTAAGAATAGATTGGTTGACACCCACGACCTCACCCGCCATATTGAACAGTGGACCACCCGAATTGCCCGGGTTGATGGCAGCATCGGTCTGGATGATATCGGCATTACTAAAGAAGCCACCCTCAGGCGATTGCGTGGAGGGCTGAGTACGTCCTAAGGCTGAGACAATACCAACGGTCATCGTCCCGTTCAAGCCAAAGGGATTTCCAATCGCCACCACGGTTTCTCCAACCTGGAGTTTGCTGGAATCTCCAAGGGCTAATGCGTGAATTTGATCTGCTGGTGCATCGACTTTGATTACGGCAATATCGGCATCGGAACTGGTGCCAACCACCGTCCCGTGCGCTTTGTAACCCGAGGCGAAATCCACTTCCACTTCGCGGTTGTCATCCACCACGTGCTGATTCGTGACAATATGTCCATTGCTGTCAAAGACCCACCCGGAACCCAGCGCATTGCCTGTGTTGATGGAAACCACGCCGGGCAGTACCTGTGCGTACATCGAGACGAGGATATTGTCGCTTTCCTTCGGATCAGGAGCGTTATTTGGAAGAACGGGGGGTGGCGCCTGAATGATGGGAGCCTGGGTCGGCTGAGCTAGAGACGGGAGCGCGCTGAGCTGGCAGGCAAGCGAGGTGAAAACCAAAATTGCAAGAATAAGAAAAACGCGTTTCATGTTTCCTTCCTAAAACTTAAGCCGGGAGGCTTCATCCAATAATTCACGTTGCTTGGCAGAAAGATATTTGGGAATTTGAACTTTCAGGCGCACATACAGATCACCTTTTTGACTCGGGTTTTTCACATGCGGCATGCCGCGCCCGGCGAGTCGAAAGACTTGTTCGGGCTGCGTACCGGCCGGGACGTTCAACTTTATTTTTCCGTCCAGAGTTTCCACTTCCGCTTCCCCGCCCAAGATGGCTGTGAACACATCCACGGTGGCGGTCGTATGAAGATCGTTGCCGCGACGTTCGAAGCGATTGTCTTCGGCTACATTGACGATCAAGTAAAGATCGACGCCATTCGGACCAGCGCCTGCCACGCGCACTTTTGATCCGGTCCGTACACCGGGCGGGATGCGGACTTGTTTTTGATTGCCGTTATTTTGGATGAGGCGGGTGGTCCCGCGGTAGGCCTCTTCCATCGTGATATCGAGCTGCTGTTGATATCCTTGCGGACGGGCGCGAGTCTCGGTGTCTACATCGCGGCCGAAGATGGTGCGGAAGAAATCGGAGAAACCGCCCATTCCGCCTCCACCACCGCCGCCCAGAATGTCTTCGAGGTCTTCATAATTGATATTAACGCGCCCACCACTTGGATAGCCGCCACCGTAGTCACCCCAGTTAAAGTCTCCAGGCGCGCCGCGATGCTGCCAATTCGAGTAATCGCTCCCGAGCCGGTCGTAGACCTTGCGCTTTTCAGGATCACTGAGCACTTGGTATGCCTCATTGATCTCTTTGAAGCGTTCTTCGGCTTGCTTGTTATTTGGGTTGCGGTCTGGATGGTGCTGCTTTGCCAGATCGCGATATGCTTTGCGGATTTCCTCGTCGCTGGCTTTGCGCTCTACACCCAGAACTTTATAGTAATCCTTATAGTCCATAAGAAGATATTCTGACACTCTGAGAGATGCTAGTCAAGCACACAATTGCATGATTAACATAATTCTTACTCATTAAATACGAATGAAGGACCACTCTGACGCGGCTACTGCAGGCTCAGTTTCAGAAAGGTTGTCTAGGTAAGAGGTTTTACAAGATAAAGCTCGCCGCGCCCAAAGCCCCGCTCCAAGTAATATTCCCTGGTGCCCACCGCCGAAATGACTGCCATGTGCTGGAAGCCGTTTGCCTTGGCAACTTCCTCCGCCTCTGCCAGCAGACGTGTGCCCAAACCGGCATGCTGCGCGGCACCTTTTTTCTCCGCGCCTACCGGCAGGGACTGTCCATAGACGTGTACTTCCCGGATCAATGCCACACGACGTGTGCCCGCTAGGGTATCGAGGTCACTGATTCCGGTTTGCGGCGAATCTTTTGACGGCAGCGACAAGCGCACAAAGCCCGCCAATTTATCATCCGGCGTGACATAGGAAATGAAATGTTCCTCCGCGGCACCGGCCTGATAGATCGAGTCATCCAGTTTTAGCGAATCTGCATCGATAGTTTTTCCGCGCACCTCACGGCAGCGTACACACTGGCACTGTGTGCCGCGTCGCTTCATCTCATCGTGAATGTCCTGACGCAAACTGGTTCGCCGATTGCCCTCGACGACATTCGTGGAGGGGATGTCACGAATAACACGGTTGACGCGGCAATAGCGCGGAATGGTCGGTTTGACATCGGCGATCAAATCAATCAATTGCTGAGTCGTGTAAGGATGAAATTCACCGCGCTGCCAGTATTCATACAACTCGGCATTGGCAAGTAATTGGTTGGGATAGATCTTAATTTCATCTGGGCAGAAATCGGTCCATAATCGCGCGAAATCTTCCCGGTCCGATTCGGGAGTTGCACCTAAAAGATTCGGCATCCAGTGCAAAACGATTTTGAATCCAGCGGCGCGTAACAGCGCCACGGCGCGACGCGTGCATTCCACATCGTGGCCGCGCTTGTTGATCTCAAGAATATGGTTATCCAAGCTCTGCGCGCCCATCTGAACCTTGGTCACGCCGAGATGACGCAGCCAGCGGATTTCGTCCGGCGTGATCTCGTCCGGTCGTGTTTCGATGACGAGGCCCACATTACGATGAGCAGCCGTTTCGTTGAAGGAATGAACTTCTTCCAGCGCTCCAGCTTGTACTGCCTGCAGCGAGGAATATAGGGCCGGGCCAGAGGTAGCATTCATCGCGTCAAAGCAGCGCTTGATGAACCACTCCTGGTAATCGCGCCGATAGGATGACCACGTCCCGCCGAGGACGAGCAGCTCGATCTTGTCGATGGGATGTCCCAAAGCCTTAAGTTGTTCAATCCGTGAGTGGACCTGGGCGTACGGGTCAAACTGGTGCTCAAGCCCTCGCATCGCGCCAGGCTCATCTGGCAGGTACGATTTGGGCATCCGCACGTCAGTAGGGCAGAAAATACATTTACCGGGGCACGGATACGGCTTCGTCAGGACCGTGACGGTGGTCACACCGGAAAGAGTACGCATCGGCTTCATGCGAATCCGCTCAAGCAGGTGGGCGTCTTCTTCCAGGTCTCCGGTGCTGACCATTTCATTGTAGATCGAAACCAGCATGGACTTATTCAAATACCCGCCGTTATTGAGCGGATGGCTGCGTAGCGTTTTCGTCACGTCGCGCCCGCGTTGAATCTCCTCGAGCACGGTGCGTGCGAGTACCTTTTTGTCTGGGGTAAGCAGATGTGTTGCGCGCCAGCGTTCTTGCCGTTCGGTATCCATAGTTATAAATTATTTACGTCAGGAGTTTCTAACTTGAAGTCCTGTTTCACTTCATCTAGATTTTTTTGTTTGAACATCGATGTGTGCAGCCCGCACTCGATCTTGTCGCGTCCCGTCCAACGGCCGGCGCGCTCATCGTCGTTGAGGCCAACGGCGATCGTGCACGGTGCACAACCAATGCTGCGGTAGCCGTGTTGAAATAACGGATGTGCCGGCAGGCGCTGCTCTTCCGAATACTTCCTGATGTCTTCCTTGGTCCAATTCAGGAGCGGGTTGATCTTTAATAAGCCATCGTCCTGTAACTCCAGAATTTTGGCTTGCGCCCGCACCGAAGTTTGATCGCGGCGGATGCCGCTGATCCAAGCCTTCATATCTTTCAAGGCTCTTTGCATGGGTTCTACCTTATGAATATAGCAACACAGGTTGGGATCATCAACCGGTAAAGAACGGGTGCGCTCACGGGCAAATTCATCCCAGCGTGCATCGCGGTAGATGTCCAGTACATTCAGCTGGTAATGCGAGGCAAGCCGTTCCCGGAACATGTGTGTTTCCCAAAAATGATAACCTGTATCTAAGAAGAAGATCAGGATGTCGCGTCGCACCGTCCATGCCATATGCAACAAGGGTACAGACTGGGTCTGGAACGATGAGCTCAGTGCGACCTGCGGCCAGAACGTATCGACGGCCCAGCAGATGATCTCCTGAGGCGTCTTGGTCTCGAATGCCTCGGAAAGTCGCTCGATCTCGTCGGTGGAAAACATGCCGAGATTATACCGTTATAATCGCTTCATGAATGCGGACGTCGCCGCACGCTTAATTGAGATTAATCGAGAGTTTTACAACCGTTTTGGGGATTCCTTCTCGGCGACGCGGCACCGGATTCAGCCCGGGGTGCGCGGCGTCCTCGAAATGTGGAAAGGGGATGAATCGATTTTGGATCTAGGCTGCGGCAATGGAGAGCTGGCGCGCGAACTGGCGAGGCGCGGTCATCGCGGCCCCTATCTCGGCGTGGACTTTAGCCTGCCGCTGCTCCGAGATGCGGAGAAGCTGCCTGAGGGGTTTTCTGCTAAATTTTTGCAGTTGGATTTGACAAAGTTATCGACGCTTGGCAATCCGTTATCAATTGCGGGTGGCTGGTCAGTTATTACTGCATTCGCCGTGCTGCACCATATTCCCTCCGATGAAATCCGGTTAGATGTTTTGCGAGCCGTGCGTGGTTTGTTAGCGACCGGTGGAATGTTCATCGTTTCCAACTGGCAGTTTTTGAACAGTGAAAAGCTCAAACGGAGGATCCAGCCCTGGGAGAAGGCAGGAATCGAAGCGTCCGATGTGGATGCAGGGGATTATCTACTCGATTGGCGCAGTGGAGGGGAGGGTGTGCGCTACATTCATCACTTCAGAGAATCCCAATTGTCCGCATTGGCGGCGCAGGCAGGCTTCACAGTTCTCGAAACATTTTATTCCGATGGAGAGGCAGGAAATTTGGGTCTCTATCAAATCTGGAAATAAATCCTAAACACTAATCGCGACGCGATTTCGACCCTTATGTTTGGCGATATAGAGCGCCTGATCGGCGCGGGCAATGAGTGCTTCCAGATAGGTGGTGTTGTCATCTTTGGCTGCCACACCGACGCTGACTGTTAAACTGATCGCGCCATCTTCGGTAGGGAACGGCGTTTCAGCAATAGATGTTCGTAATCGCTCCCCAACCTTGAAGGCTGTATCACGATCGGTCTCGGGGAGAAGCACAATCAGTTCTTCTCCTCCGTACCGTCCAACGATGTCAATTTCGCGGATGGAATTTTTGCAGCGTTCTGCGAATTCATGTAGAACATGATCTCCCACGAGATGGCCATAATCATCATTGACCTGCTTGAAGTGATCGAGGTCGAGCATTATGCAACAGAATGGCCGGTTCATGCGGTCTGCACGTGAGAACTCGATTTTCCCCAGCTCAAAAATGCTGCGACGATTCTGCAAGCCTGTTAATGCATCGGTTAGGGCGAGGCTTTGTACTTCCTGGAACAGGCGGGCGCGTTCTAGCGAATTACCGACCTGTTTTGCGAAGATGGACATAATAGGCAGGTCGGATCGAGTAATGTTCTGACCCCAGACCCACAACACACCCAGTACAGTCTCTTCGAATACTAATGGTAAACGCAAGGGTTCCACTCCCTGCTCGACCCCGATCTTTTTCAAGATGAGAGCGACACCCTCTTTGTTGATGTGAGCGAATATTGCCTCGATCTCCGCTTGCGGGTTGGTAATGACAGTAGGTCGAAGCATGTTCTCTGTTTGTAGAACTGCCTTCAGCTTGTGATCCGGAAATGTGTAGTTGACGAGTGGATAGCCAAGACCGTTTTCTACGATTTCGAGAAACTCTGGCGAGAGAGATGTGTAGTTGATTGTAAAACTTGCCTTGCTCTTATCGTAGCTTGCCATGATGCAGGTGAGCTGCAAGTTCTCCAGCTCCGTCCCCAACGTTTGGACGATGGCATCGGTC
>DATHUN010000744.1:0-33668 GCA_035462205.1 Anaerolineales bacterium | reverse complement strand
CCAGAACAGCCGCGCTGCCCTGCCCCGTATAGTGGAGAGCATCAGCGGCAATGGCACCCGCCTGGTCAATATGAACGTGGTCAAACCGTCCCTGGAGGATGTGTTCATTCATCTCACCGGCAAAGCGTTAAGGGACTAAGGTTTCATTATGGAAGCCACTCTTGCTCCTCATCCGCGTGCGCTAAGCCAGGCCGGGCTTGGCTCGGAACTGCGCGCCTTGATGGCCGTGATCCGCCGCGAATGGATGATCTTTACCCGTTACCCAAGCTGGGTCATCGCCTTGTTCATTTGGCCGCTCATCTTCCCGATGATGTACATTTTCACCGCTCGCGCTCTTGCCGGCCCCGATGGCAGCGGCTTAACCGTCTTTATGAAAATCACGGGCGCAACGGACTTTATTGGCTACATTGTGATCGGGTCCACGGTCTGGATGTGGCAAAACGTTGTGCTGTGGGATGTTGGCTTTGCACTTCGTAACGAACAGATGCGTGGCACGCTGGAATCCAATTGGCTCTCCCCCACCTGGCGCTTCACCTATTTGCTTGGACACAGCGGTCCCCAGCTTGTTTCGATGTTGATGTTTTTCACCATTACCGCCCTGGAGTTTGGGCTGATGTTCGGCGTCCGGATGAATGGCAGTGTATGGATGATCCTGCTGATGGTCCTGGCAGCAATCCCGTCGATTTATGGATTGGGCTTCGCCTTTGCCAGCCTGGTGATCACGGTCAAAGAAGCGAATGCCTTCGTCTTCCTCATCCGCGGACTGGTGATGATCTTCTGTGGCATTACCTTCCCCATCAGCCTGCTACCGGGCTGGATGCAAGTGATTGCGAACTGGTTGCCGCAATCCTACCTGATCCACGGCATGCGCGCGGCAGCATTCTCCAATGCAGGCATTCGTGAGCTGGCGCCAGATTTAATCCCGCTGCTTTTGTTCGGTGCCTTCTGGCTGGTTATCGGCTATTTCACGTTTTTGTGGATGGAACGCCGCGCTCGCACGACGGGTGCGATCGGGCAATACTAGTACTTGGACAATCGAAATGTATACCAAATTATTCCATGTCTATCCTTTGCGACCATCCAACTTAAGCTTGTTAGAGTATTAGGTGAACACAATGGAAATTGTTTCTCTCTCCCAGCCCAGTCTAAAAGCTCAACTGCGAGCCCTGTACGTGATTGCCCGCAAGGATTGGAAAGTATTCTGGCGTTATCCCTTGAACGCGGTTTCGAATATCTTCCAACCGATCATCTGGATCACGCCGGTCTATTTCATGGGCAAGGCATTCAGCACAAATGGACAGGCGCTCGGGTTTGCCGCTTATAGCGGAACCGGCGATTACATGTCCTTCATTTTGCTCGGGACCGTGTTGACGAACTTCATCCTGACCGTATTCTGGGGCATGGGCTATGCCCTGAAGAATGATATGGACGCCGGCGTTTTGGAATCCAACTGGCTTACACCCGTTCCGCGCTTGCTGATTCTCGTCGGACGGACACTCAGCAGCTTGCTCGTCACCATGATTACCTCTTTGGTCATGCTTGTCATTGCCAGCGCGCTGTTTGGTTTCAAGCCCACCGGAAATACATGGGCTGCATTTCTGACTGCGATTCCGATGCTGATTGGTTTGTACGGATTCGGCTTTGCCTTTGCGGCGGTGGTGCTCCTGATTCGGGAAGCCAATACGCTGGTAGATGTCAGCAGCTTCCTCGTGCAGGGTTTTTCCGGGACGAACTTCCCTGTGAAATCCCTCCCCACCTGGTTGCTCCCTATTTCACTGCTCCTACCTCTTACCTATGGTTTGGATGCCGTGCGCGGCTTGATATTGCGTACGAAGACTCTTTTACCGATCAACATGGAAATCGCCATCCTGATTCTGTTCATGTTCATCATGCTCTGGTTTGGCGCCTGGGTTTTCAACCGGGTCGAACGACGGGTCCGCACGCTGGGAACGTTGGGCCAGCACTAACAAAATTTATGACAACCCAAACCATCCCTCTTACCCGTTCCTTGGGCCGCCCCAGCCTTTTATCGGCCTGGCGCGCCCTGGTGGCCGTCATGAAACGCGAATGGACCATCTTTGTTCGCTATCCAAGCTGGATTATTTCCCTGTTCATCTGGCCAATCATCTTTCCGCTTTCCTATGTGTTCACGGCTCATGCTCTCTCCGGCAAGAGCGGGATCGGTATGGCACAATTTCAGGCCGCCACCGGCGTCCAGGATTACACCGGCTACATCGCCATCGGCACCATCATCTGGATGTGGCAAAACGTGGTGCTGTGGAACATTGGCTTTTCTCTGCGCAATGAGCAATTGCGCGGCACACTCGAGTCGAACTGGCTCTCCCCCACCTGGCGCTTCGCTTATCTTTTAGGCGGCAGTGTCCCGCAACTGGTCTCCATGCTGATCTTCCTGACCGTCTCGGCGATCGAATTCGTATTGGTCTTTGGCGTGCGATTTAATGGCAGCCTGTGGCTGACGTTGCTTGCTCTCCTGGCAGCCATCCCTTCCGTGTATGGACTTGGCTTTGTTTTCGCCAGCCTGGTCATCAACGTCAAAGAAGCCAACGCCCTGGCATATCTTGTGCGCGGTATGGTCATGGTCTTTTGTGGGATCACGTATCCGATCACGATCCTGCCCGGCTGGATGCGACCGATCGCAGACTGGCTGCCACAGACCTATGCCATCCATGCCATCCGCTCCGCTTCTCTCTCGCCCCAGGGATTCTCCGCCATCACCGGCGATCTCAAAGCTCTGGCATTGTTTGGCACCTTCTGGCTGGCACTTGGTTATTTGGTCTTCAACTGGATGGAACGCCGCGCCCGCCGCACCGGCGCGATTGGACAGTATTAATGATGAAAACGAATTTTGTTCTCTTTGAACAGACATTTGCTACGAATGCACGGGCACTCTGGGCGATCATCCGCAAGGACTGGAAACAATACTGGCGCTATCCGTTGAATGCCGTCTCGACGATTTTCCAGCCGGTGATCTGGCTCGCACCGGTGTACTTCATGGGCAAAGCATTCAGCATCAACGGACGGGCGCTCGGCTTTTCGGAATACAGCGGCACGACCGATTACATGTCCTTTTTGATTCTCGGCGCCGTCCTCGGTAATTTCGTCAACGCCGTGTTTTGGGGCATGGGCTATGCCCTCAAAAATGACATGGACTCCGGGGTAATGGAATCCAACTGGCTGACGCCGATTCCGCGTCTGCTGATTCTGGTGGGACGCTCGGTCACGAATTTATTTGTCACCGCGGTCACTTCGCTTTCCATGATCCTGCTCTGTAAACTGGTCTTTGGATTTAATCCAACCGGTGATGTGTTGAAAGCGGTCATGGCAATCATACCCATGCTGGTCGGATTGTATGGCTTTGGGTTTGCCTTTGCCGGGCTGATCCTTCTGATGCGGGAGGCAAATGCCCTGGTCGATACAAGCTCGTGGATCATCCAGGTGTTTTCGGGAGCCGATTTCCCGGTGACCATTCTGCCGAAGTGGCTGCTTCCCATCTCTCTTCTGATCCCTCTCACCTATGGACTCGACGCCGCACGCGGATTGCTGTTGAAAACAAACACGATTTTCTCGATCGGTATCGAAATCGCTTTGCTGATTATCTTTATGTTCGTCATGCTGTGGTTCGGCGGCTGGATTTTCTATCGTATTGAGCGCCGCGTTCGCACGTTGGGAACGCTCGGTCAACACTAGTACTCGAGCAACCTAAATTTGTATGGCAGTTCATCCGATATGCAGGCGGAGCTGCCTTCCAACTTAATTTTGTTGGAGTATTCGGTCCGATGCAAACCCTGTCGCTTCGCTCATCCTTCGGACAAAACTTTGACAAAGGAAGGAGAAGCAAATATGAATACCACACTGGAGCACAAGCTCACAAACGGGAAGCCAACCAGGAAGTTACTCTTTACGCTGGCTGTTTCCGCTCCCATTATTTTTTGGATCGTCAGTTTGTTCAGCTGATTTGCCATTAGAAGGAGAAATACCATGTTCAACGATCGTTTGTCCAGTGAAGCTGCGAAAGAGCGTATCCACGAGCGCATGCAAGAAGCCGAAACCTATAGTTTGCAAAAGCGGCTGGGTTATGGAGAGTATGGAATGATGAAATGGATAATTGTGCTGATCGTCGTCGTGGCAGTCGTGGCGGTTGCAGCCTTACTTTAGGACCGGGTAAAATCAGATCATGGACTCACCAAACAACGTGCCCATGGAGCTGGCGGAACGAATCCGACGAATAGAGACCGGCACGCTTTCCATAGCGATGGAGGACAACCAGCCTCCTGTGCAACTTACTCTCCAAACATTGATGGAGATGTATAGAGTGCCGGGAATGAGCGTTGCCGTAATGGATAACTTTCAGATTGCCTGGGCAAAGGGCTACGGCGTGACGGAGATAGGAACATCAACACCCGTGACACCTCACACAATGTTCCAGGCCGGCTCGGTCAGCAAGCCAGTTGCCGCCACCGGAGCCTTGTTCCTGGTGCAGCAGAGCAAGCTTGCGCTGGATGAGGACATCAACAACAAGCTCAGAAGTTGGAAGCTCCCGGAAAATGAGTTTACTCGCGACCAAAAAGTGACCCTGCGCCGCCTCTTGAGCCATACCGCGGGCCTCACCGTCCACGGCTTCCCGGGTTACGATGTCGACGAACCTGTCCCATCGGTACCTCAGCTTCTCAATGGTGAGTCACCGGCGAATACAGATCCAGTGCGTGTGGATACGGTGCCAGGAACGCTGTGGCGATACTCCGGCGGCGGAACAGTGATCGCCCAACAGCTCATGGAAGATGTCGCTGGCAAACCCTTCCCGCAGTTGATGCGCGAGGTCCTGTTTGACAAAATTGGCATGGATGACAGCACGTTCGAACAGCCCCTTCCGCCCGAAAAACATGCCATGGCAGCCAGCGGCACACAGTGGGATGGAACGATGGTTCATGGCAGATGGCACACCTATCCCGAAATGGCAGCCGGCGGATTGTGGACAACCGCTTCCGATCTAGCGAAGTTTGCCATCGAAATCGCGCTGTCGCATCAGGGAAGGGCAAATCATGTACTTTCCCAATCGACCGTGCAGGAAATGCTCCGTCCACAAACAGATTTGCCCACGGAGGCATCGTTTGGCAAAAAGGAAAATCCCGCTCGCATGGGTTTGGGTTTCTTCCTGGGGGACGAGACCCGGCCAGATCTCTTTGGACATACCGGCGATGATGCAGGGTTTGAGGCGATGTTGATCATGGACGGCGCCACCGGTCAGGGCGCGGCGATCATGACCAACTCTCAATTTGGCAGCCTCATCTATGATTACCTGACGGATAACATCGCCCAGGAATACGGCTGGAAGAACTATGTACCCGCGGACCGGCCCAGTGCAGGAGCAACAGCGATCCTCATGGCAATGGCTCAGTCGCGCGGCATAGGGGCGGCCCTGCGCCAATATCAGATTCTGAAAGATGCAACTCCTTCCCGACTTACCCCGGATGAAAACACGTTGGTCATGTTTGGATATTTACTTCTGTTAGATCAACGGCCGGAAGATGCACTGGAGGTCTTGAAACTTGAAGTCCAAGAATACCCACAGTATTGGAATGCTTATGATACCCTTGCGGAGGTCTATGCCACCTTGGGAGAGAAACAACTGGCAATCCAGAACTATGAAAAATCGATGGAGCTCAACCCCGAGAACCAAAATGGAATGGAACGTTTGCAGGAATTGAACAAAACAATCTAGCAACCAAAATCCCGCCTTTCGGCGGGATTTTGGTTTTACGGTCCCCCACTCCTCTTTGAAGAGGTCAGGGGTGCGCTATTTAGTGGTGATGTCCATCCTCGTGGACATGACCATGTTGGACTTCTTCAGCGGTCGGCTCGCGCAATCCCACAACCTTTACATTGAAATGTAATTCATCACCTGCGAGCGGGTGATTGAAGTTGAGGGTCACATTATCGCCCTCGATCGCATCCACGCGCGCATAGCGGGATTGGCCCGCATCATCGCGCACGCTCAATTCCAGTCCCTCCTGCAATGGCATGTCTTTGGGAAATTCGCTGCGCGGCACATTCATGAATGCCTGATCATCGAATTCGCCATAAGCGTCGCCGGGCTGGATGACCACATCCTTGCTGTCGCCTACTTTCATCCCCATCATCTCTCGTTCCAACCCGGAAATGATATTGCCGTAACCGACAAGAAATTGAAGTGGAGCCTGTCCCTTGGAGGAGTCGATCTCCTCACCATCCACCTGCAATGTATATTCCATGGAAACAACTACATCTTTTTGTACCGAATCTGTACTCATCTGAATTCCTTTCGAGTTTGCCAGTGTACGTCGAAGACGCTGGCGGGTTCGTACATTTTACCCGCATTTGCTAAGGCGGGATATTCTCCCGTGCTACCCGCTTATAATTATCTTATGCACTACGACCTCTGCCTTCCCTGGTACTGGGAATACGACATCGACTTCATCCAAATGATCGAGGATGCCGGTAACAAAAAAGGATTGTCCCTCTGGCAGATCACCCCCGAAAACCTGCTCGAATCGATTACGGCACTTTATAAGGGAGAACATACTTTTTTTGCCATCCTGGATCGTTCGCAGTACGACCACCGCTTTGCGCCGATCCATCGCTGGGCAAAGGAACATCATGTCTTCCGTATCAATCCGGCTGAAGTCTCCAGGTGGTCCGAAGATAAGGCAACCATGCACCTGGAGCTCATCACAGCGGGCGTACATACACCGTATACCGTGATCCTGCCTCCGTTCATCGAGCAGCCGGTCATTGCGGAATTCGACCTGACTCCTTTAGGGAGTCAATTTGTCATCAAGCCAACGAACGAAGGCGGTAGTTCAGGGGTTATCCTGGGCGCCTTTTCCATGGACCAGATCCTGCGCGCCCGCATGGAATTCCCCGATCAAAAATATCTCATCCAGGCGACGGTTGTCCCGCGCACGATTCACGGACAGCCGGCCTGGTTTCGCGTGTTTTATGCGGTCGGTCAAACCTATCCGTGCTGGTGGCATCCGCTCACCCATGTCTTTTCTGTTGTGACGCTGCAGGATGAGAATCGCTATGAACTCAGTGCGCTACGCGATATCACCCAGCGGATTGCTACCTTGTGTAAGCTGGATTGGTTCTCGACGGAGATCGCCCTGACCCTCGAGCAATTCGTGGTGGTGGATTACGTCAATGATGGCATCGACACGCGCATCCAATCGAAGGCTGTGGATGGCGTGCCGGACGAAGTCATGCAAGGGATTACGAGCCAGCTCGTAGAGCTGGTCGCCTCACGAAGAAGATAGATCATTAACTTCATATTTTCAAAGGAGAACTATGACCAAGCCACGCGCCCGCGACCTGGGGATTCCGTTTGAGGGCAAGCCCGCCATCTGCAACGCCATCACCGATGTGCCTGGTGTGACCGTGGGGTACTGTACGATTATCGAAGGCGAATCGGCCCGCACCGGCGTGACCATTATCCACCCGCGTGGGCAGGATAATCACGATCCGGTCTTTGCAGCATGGTTTCCCTTCAACGGAAATGGCGAAATGACTGGCTCGGCCTGGGTGGAGGAAGGCGGCTTCCTCGAAGGTCCGATCGGAATCACAAATACTCATAGTGTCGGGGTTGTCCGCGATACCATTATTCAATGGCAGGTGGAGCATAGCCGCATCTTCCAGGGCTGGTCCACGCCTCTGGTCACAGAAACCGCCGACGGCTGGCTCAACGATATCAACGCCTTCTTCGTTAAACCGGAGCATATTCTGCAAGCGCTGCGCACTGCAAAATCCGGTCCGGTCGAGGAAGGAAACGTCGGTGGCGGCACCGGGATGTTGTGCTATGAATTCAAAGGCGGGACGGGCACGTCCTCGCGCAAAATTCCAGAAAAGCTTGGTGGTTGGACGGTCGGCGCGCTGGCGCAAACCAACTTCGGGAGACGATTCCAGTTAACGATTGCCGGTGTTCCTGTGGGCCAGCATCTCAAAGAAAACAGCATCTGGGGCAACGGCGAGAGTCCCTTTAAACAGGACGACGGTTCGCTGATCGTTGTCCTTGCCACCGATGCTCCCCTGCTCCCTCACCAGTTGAAGCGCATCGCCAAACGCGCCGCTCTCGGTATGGCACGGACGGGCTCGCTTGGCGGTAATGGTTCAGGCGATATTTTCCTGGCCTTCTCGACCGCCAATCCCAATGCCGCCCGCGGCGATGAGAAGGGACTAGCTGCGCTAACGTCATTGAGTAACAACTTCATCGATCCTTTGCTCATGGCTTCGGTGTACGCAACGGAAGAAGCGATTATCAACTCCATGATTGCCGCCGAAGATATGACAGGATACAAAGGTGTTAGCGCCAAGGCTTTGCCACATGATCAATTGCGTACTATCATGAAGAATTACCATAGATTACAGGATACATAAAAGGTTGTCATGGCCTTCTGACCAGAGACCGAAATTTAGTCTTGACACCATATAGCATCACAGGTATACTCCTATATAGATATATAACTATAGGAGAATTTCGTGCCTCTTTCCCATGCTATTCTTGGTTTTCTTGATTACCAGCCCATGTCGGGCTATGACCTGAAAAAATACTTCGACCAATCGGTGGCGCATTTCTGGTCCGCCACACAAAGCCATATTTATAAGGCTCTCGAAAATTTGGAAAAGGATGGGATGGTGGAATCAGAGCTAATTTCGCAGGAGGGAAAGCCGAATCGAAAGCAATACAAAATCACAGATGCTGGAAGAGCCGAATTACGTCATTGGGTATCCACTCCCCTACCGGTGGAGGCGAAACGTGAAGCGTGGCTGATTCAGGTCTTCTTCGCCCATAACCTCGATAATGCAGAAATTACCCATCTATTTAGAAACAGGATGGAACGACTCCAAGAAAGTCTTTCGCAGCTTCAATCGGTACAGGAAAACATTGAGAAAAATTCCAAGCAAGGGAGTAGAGACCGCTCGCAACATCTTTGGCAATTGACACTCGATTACGGGATTCAGTACTATAAGAACGAAATCAACTGGCTGGAAAAAACACTCCCTGTAGTCAATCAGCTGCCACCCCTCCTGAATCAACAATAAAAATCAAGGGGCCTTCTAAGCTCTATTGCAGAGTACCAACCCGGATATTCAAAAATAAAACAGTTTTCATATAGAAGAGGAATGTATGCCATCATCAATTCTCGAGGTGACTAACCTTTGCAAACAATACGGCGACTTCACGGCGGTTAAAGGGATCTCCTTCGATATCAAAGAAGGCGAAATCTTCAGTTTATTGGGTCCGAATGGCGCAGGAAAAACAACGACCATCTCGATGCTCTCAACCCTATACACACCCACCTCCGGTGATGCAGTCATCGGCGGTCATTCCGTCACGAAAGAGCCGATGGCGGTCAAACAAGTGATTGGCGTTGTGCCACAGGAACTGGCTTTATATGAGGACCTGACGGCCCGCGAAAACCTGATCTTCTGGGGACAGATGTATGGATTAAGCGGCAAGGCATTAAACAACCGCGTCGACGAAGTTCTGGAGCAAATCGGTTTGACCGATAAAGCCAGACAGCGCCTCAAAACGTATTCAGGTGGGATGAAGCGCCGCGTTAACATTGGCGTCGGATTACTTCACAAGCCGCGCCTGCTTTTTATGGACGAGCCTACCGTCGGCCTCGATCCGCAATCGCGGCGTGCCATCCTGGATACGGTCAAAGATCTCAACAAGCAGGGTATGACCGTTTTGTACACAACCCATTATATGGAAGAGGCGCAAGAGCTCTCGGATCGTGTCGGCATTATCGATCATGGTGAGCTGATTGCCATCGGCACGCAAAAGGAACTCACCCAACAGGTCGGCGAAGCCGAAACTCTCATCTTACATGTGAGTGAAAATGACGACTCGCAGGCCCTCGCCAATTCGCTCAGCGGCGTGAAGGATGTGATCGAAGCCAGCGCCAGTGACCATGAAGTTTCCGTTATTGCCCATGAGGCCGAAGAGGTGCTGGCTGCCGTCGTTAGCGAGGCAAATGCGCGCGGTGTAAAAATCCGTTCCATCGATATCCGCGAGCCAAACCTCGAAGCGGTGTTTTTGCATCTGACCGGTCGCGCGCTGAGAGACTAGAGAGTCATCTCTTATTCTCTAATCTCTTTTTCGGAGTTCCCATGTTAAAGACCCTCCTGATCGGCCTCAAAGACCTTAAGCTCATCTTCCGCGACCGCGCCGCGTTAACATTCATGCTGCTTGCGCCCTTCCTGCTGACCATCGGCCTAGGATTTGTCACCGGGCGCTTTAGCGGAAGTACCGGTGGAATTTCCGATATTCCCGTGGTCATCGTCAATTTGGATAACGAACAACTAGGCAATGCCCTGGCAGACGTCTTCTCTTCGCAGGACCTCGCCGATTTGATGGAGCCCCGCGCTTCGTCCGACCCCGCAGCGGCTCGCCGTTTAATTGACGAAGACAAGGCTGCCGCGGCGGTCATTGTCCCTGAAGGCTTCACACGTTCGATCCTCCCCGCCGAAGCGACAATATCACCTGCAAGCGTGAATCCCAACTCAGTCCAGCCCGAACCGGTAAAGATCGAGGTGTATGCCAACCCGACACGACCGACGAGCGCCGGCATAGTCAAGGCCATCGTGGACGAATTCATTTCCCGGGTCGAAGAGGGGCGCACCAGCGGTATGACGTCCATCATGGGACTTTTGCGGGCTGGCTTTTTGAATCCGCAAAATGCAGAAGCGGAAGCGCATGCATTATTCGAGAATGTCGACCAAACGGAAGCCGCTGCCATTACCTTGAAGGCAGATCAAGAGGGCGCCCAGGCTGTAGACTTTGATGCCCTTGCCTACATGGCGCCCGGCATGGCATTGCTCTTTTTGATGTATACCGTTTCGTATGGCGGACGTTCCATCCTTGCCGAGCGCGCCCAAGGGACGTTGCCGCGTTTACTCGTATCACCGACCTCGACAGCACAAGTGCTCGGCGGAAAAGTCTTGGGAATCTTTTTCACGGGCATCGCCCAAGTTGGAATTTTGATCCTGGCGAGCTCGGTTTTCTTCGGTGTCAAATGGGGCGACACAGCCGGACTTGTAGCATTGATCCTGGCGACCGTGCTCGGCGCGACGGGCTGGGGCATGTTGATCACCGCCCTGGCACGCACGCCGGCACAGGTAGGGAGCATCGGTTCGGCGATCATGTTGATCTTTGGCATCCTGGGTGGGAGCTTTATCACTCTCGATCAGATGCCGCCGTTCGTACAGAGCATCAGCAAGATCACTCCCAATGCCTGGGGCTTGGATGGGTTTACCACGCTTGCCCTCGGTGGAACATTATCGAATTTGGTAGAGCCGATTACCGCCCTGTTCATTATGGGTACGGTGTTGTTTGGTATTGCAGTTGTCCTCTTGCATCGAAATGGGATAATGCAAAAATAATTTTGTAGGGGCGAGGTTTTCTCGTCCTGGGCGGATCACCGCGCCCCTACATGGGAATTATTTATGAAAAAGATTTTTGCCATTGCCTGGAAAGACACTATCGTCCGGTTTGCCAGTAAATCCGAATTCTTATTTTTCATCATTCTTCCTGTGGTTTTCACGTTTTTACTCGCGGGTGGCACGCCGGACGGTGAACAGGACCCACGCATACGGTTACTGGTTGTGGATGAAGCGAAATCGCAGGTTTCCGAGCAGATCCTTGCCGAATTGGAGAATTCAACTGCCGTTCGACCGGACATGACAACACGTGAGGATGCCCGGAAGCAATTCGATGATCGCCGCGCCTCAGCGGTGTTTATTATCCCCGCAGGCATCAATATGGAAACATTGCTGCATGGTTCGGCTGAAGTGGAGTTGCTGCAGCAGCCCAACAACATGGACGCGACTGTTGCCGAGCACGCCATCCTGACCGCGATCCGCCGGGTAAGCAGTTCGGTCTCTGCTGCGCAGAACGCGGTCCGTCAACGCGAGCAGAAGCAGACATTTGCTTCGGATGTAGAAAAGCAAGCCTACTTTGACTCATCGTTGGAGCTGGCGCAGAACATTCAGAAAGAGGCGCCCGAGCGCGTCACCGTAATCGAGGCAAACACGGAAGATAAAGTGGAATATGATCCACGTGCCAATTCCTCGGCGGGGCAGTTGATCACGTGGGTATTCATTCCCTTATTTGGGATCTCGGCGTTATTTGCCTATGAACGCCAGCAGGGAACCTTACGCCGCCTGTTGACCACGCCGGCCAGCAAAGCCACCTTCCTGCTTGGCACCATCAGCGGCCAGGTGGTGATGGCTCTCGTGCAAATGTTGTTACTGGTTGGCTTTGGAATTTTGGTGATGAAATTAAATTGGGGACGCGAGCCACTGGCGCTGTTTCTCGTCCTGCTCACGTCGGCACTGGCGGCGGCCGCCTTCGGCACCCTGATGGGAACCTTCATTAAGACAGAAAGCCAGGCGAGCGGCTTGAGTATCATGTTCGGCATGGTCTTCGCGCTGATGGGCGGATGCTGGTATCCGTTGGAGCTCTTCCCGCCCACCATCCAGAACGCGGTCAAGATCCTCCCCACCCGTTGGGCGATGCAGGGAATGCTGGATCTCGTTCTGCGCGGCGGAGGTGTCCGCGATGTTTTGCCGGAAGCCGGTGTGCTGTTGATGTTCGCCATCCTATTTTTCAGCGTGGGTGTCTGGCGATTTCGCTACGAATAACCTGGTGAATAAAGAAAGCGGAAGACAGCCTGGCTGTCTTCCGCTTTCTTTTATTTTCAGTTACTCGGTGACCAGCATGGACTTCGCCATTCTGCCATGCAGCTGTCCTATACCGCGTGCCAGATTCATGAAGATCGTCCAAAGCAGAATACCACCCAAGACGCAGAGTGGGTACGCCCAGATAGGCAGGAAATAGCGAGCCACATTTCCAACCGTAATGATTGGCTGATGCAGGATTTCCTGAATAAAGGGTACCGCAATGAATGAAAGTGAAAAACTGAGAACTGTTACAAACAGCACAAAATAAATGATCCCTAAAACAAACTGAATGAACATGTAAAGGATGGAAAACCAGGTATGCCTATCGGAGGCAAGTTCTTTGAGCCGCTCAAGCCATTTAAGGTTTGACTGCGTAAATAAGGGACGGCGCGGCATGCGCACGCCAAGCAGTGCTTCCACGATGCGCCCCTCCAACAGGGCAAGTCCACGCACGGAGAGGAAGAATAGCAAGGCAAATGGCAGACCAAAGATAAACAGTGCAAACGATACCGAAGTTGCCAAACCGGTCACCGCCCAGCTGAAATAGAAAACTCCGGTCACAAATGCGATCAGCATATAAAGTAATGCGCCCCAGGCGCGAGCATCCGCGTAAACACCAAAAAAACGGGAGAGCGTGGAAGTGTGCGGTTGATTTATATCAGCCAGTTGTGGAGACGTACGGCGCTCCACTTCCTTGTAAGCGGAGGCTGTCTCTGCGGGTGTTCCATATTGCTCGATGACCTGCGTTAGCGCTTCATGATCTGAGATTGCGGGCTGGTTCTCACGGAGATTCGTCAGCGCGGCGCGCAGATGCTCCTCCGCATCTGCCAGCGCATCCTGCACGGTGGCAGCATCGCTGTCTTTGAGCTCTGCTTTCAATATATCCAGGTATTCTTCAATTGACTTGATCATGTCATCCTCCTTTGATTGCCCGGTCCACGAACGATTTCATTTGTTTCCACACGCCCTGCCAGACGACAAGTGTTTCTCGTCCTTCGGCTGTGATCTCGTAATACCGGCGCGGCGGGCCGGAAACGGACGGCTCTACTTTGCTTTCTAATAAGCCACTGTTCTCCAAGGAATGAAGTACCGGATACAAAGCACCCTGTTTCATAAAAGAAGCATCGTCACTGTATTCCTCAAGCAGCCGAGCAATTTGATAGCCATACATGGGCTCGCTGTTCTTGTCCACCACGCTTAACAATACAAGCGATGCAATTCCGGCGTTCATCTCTTTTTGAAATTTTTTGGTGAGGCTAGTTGAATCAACCACCTGACCTCCTTCGCTAGACTTAATTTAGTACTATTATAAACTTGATAATAGTACTAAATTAGTAATAAGTCAAGGGTTTTAATCAAAAATCCCGCCTGTATACAGGCGGGACTACCTTTATTGTATAGGACGCAGGGCCGGCTGGGGCTTTTCACGCGGGGTCGAGAAAAAGCCAACCGGCAGTTCAATTGGCGTCAGGGATTGCCCATCCTGGATGTCAGCCAGAGCGGCGTAGTAAAGCGCAATGGCGGTCTCATTATATTTTTGATACACAAAAAAAATGTATTTACTATCGGGGCTCAATCGTGCATCACGATAACAACACTCACCGTTGATCGGGTTGAGCTTGATCGATTGCTTGGTCTCACTATTGTATAAGTACAAGTTCCCGAACCCGTCGTTACGAATCGAATCGTTCAATACGAATAGATGCTTCCCATCCCAATCATAACTTGCGATGCGTTTATTGCTTTCCTTTTCGTAGTCAATATGCACACCTGGGATGCG
This sequence comes from Anaerolineales bacterium, assembly GCA_035462205.1. GTDB lineage: Bacteria > Chloroflexota > Anaerolineae > Anaerolineales > Villigracilaceae > Defluviilinea. Next base: position 19,150 of record DATHUN010000744.1, on the reverse strand, counting down.
GTCCAACCGCACCGGTCCCACAGTTGCACAATTGGGAAGATCCACATTCAGAAGGAAGATCTGGTCTGAGTTCACAAAACGGGTATCAATCACCTGGGCGGCGAGCTGTGCGTCATCGTTCGACCAGCGCACATCCCGGAAGGGAAATTGGTTATAAAAACAATTCTCCTTCAGAGCAAAGATATTGAAGCGGGAGGTTACGCTGCTCAGCAGGTTCATATCAAATGGAAGAATATTCAAGGTACGCTGAACGCTGATGGCAATAAACTTTCCGTCGGGGGAGACGCGCAGGCCCTCGAGCGATTCATCGGAATCGAAGCACACGATTTGCTGGGTACGGTTAGTTGCCGAGTCGAGCATAAAGCCACAATTACGCGACATATAAATCAACCGGCCTCCGGCAACCCAGTGTAGATTCGACTTGGGAGAATTATCCGTGCGGACGAGGGTGAGATCGCTGCCATCGGAGTTCATCAGGTACAGGTCGTTCCCCGAAAGGAGGGCGATCTTATCCGTGCTTCCCAGCGGCGGAACAGCGGTGGACGTCACCGCAGGCACCGTCGCGGTCGCGGTGGGCGCGAGTGTCGGAAGAGGTGTCGTCGTCACGATGACCGTGTTCGAGATGTGAATAATATTCGGTTGTGGCGTGGCAGGGGGCGCAAACAATGGAATCTGTATCTGGTTGCGGAAGGCAAAGAGTCCCGCCAGAACGAGCAGTATTACGGTTCCTCCGGCGAGCAGGCCCAGGCGTCGCGAAGAACGGGAGGCACCCTGCATCTTGAGCAGGGTAGCAGACGTGGGCAGGGTCCGCTCTTCGCCATAGGCGAGTTTCGTCAGGTCGCGGGCAAAATCCACGGCGCTTTTATAGCGGTCGTCGCGGTTCTTCGCCATTGCCTTTTTGATGATCGCATCCAATTCGGGCGGGAGAGCCGGGTTGGCTTTGAGGATCTCGGGTACGGGATCTTTGACATGCTTCACCAGAACGCCAAAAGGATCCGTGGCTTCATAGGGTTGTTTGCCGGTGAGCATCTCATAGGCGATGACGCCCAAGCCATAAATATCGGCCCGGTGGTCAACAGGCAGGCTCTGTGCCTGCTCGGGGCTGATATATTCCGGTGTGCCGATAAAGCCGTTGCCGCTGTTCGTGCGAAACGTATCGGCGACCAACTTTGCCAGGCTGAAATCGGTGATGAAGGGATTATTATGGTTGTCGAAGAGGATATTATCGGGGGTCAGATCGCGATGGACAATGCCCTTGCGATGGGCGTATTCCAAGCCGAGGGCGATCCGCTCGATGATATCGGCCGTCTCCTGCAGCGAGATGTTTCCGCTCTGGATCCAGCGCCGTAGCGACCCGCCGGACATATAGCGCATCACATAGTAGGGCTGACCGTTCTCCTCCCCCACATCGTAGACCGGCACAATGGCCGGATGTTCGAGCAAGGCGATCATTTTAAGCTCGCGGCGGAAGCGCGCCAAAATCTTCAGGTTACGCATCATCTCCAGGGGTAGGACTTTGATCGCCACCTCGCGGTTGAAACTCGGATCGAACGCCCGATAAACCGCCCCGATTTCTCCGTGCCCCACTTCTTCCTTGATTTTGTAACGCCCGATCTTATCTGGATGCATGGGTTAAGTATATCAAAACAAGGACTTTTCTTAGAATTACGTATTGGGTGACCCAACAGGATTTGTTGTACCCTTTATAAATAGGACAGTCCCGCCTTCCGACGGGACTGCTTGCTCGTTCAGGGTTGATTGCGAATTGCCGATCCTACGGATTCTGGATTTCTGCGGCACGCAAGGTATTCTTCATCAGCATGGCGATCGTCATCGGACCGACACCGCCAGGTACCGGAGTTATGAACCCGGCCACTTCCTTTGCTTCGCCGAAGCAGACATCGCCGACCAGGCGCTGTCCGCTTTTCTTGGTGGCATCGGGAATGGCGTTAATGCCCACGTCGATGACTGCTGCGCCGGGCTTGATCCAGTCGCCGCGCACCATCTCGGTCCGACCAATGGCAGCGATGATAATATCCGCCTGGCGAACGGTGCCGGGCAGATCCTTTGTGCGTGAATGGCACACAGTCACCGTGGCGTTCTTGCCGATCAGCAATAACGCGGCAGGCATGCCGACGATATTCGAGCGTCCCAAGACGACGGCATTCGCGCCTTCGATCTTCACCCCCGATTTCTCGAGCAGATAAATACATCCATAGGGCGTGCACGGGACGAACAACGGGTCGCGTCCCTTTTGAGCGAGCCGGCCGATATTGAGTGGCGAGAAGCCGTCAACATCCTTCTCGATATTGATTAGAGAGAGCACGCGCTCTTCATTGATATGAGAAGGCATCGGCAGCTGCACCAGGATGCCGCTCACGGTCGGGTCGGCATTCAAATGCTTGACCAATTCCTCCACCTGCTCCTGAGTCGCATCAGCGGGCATGTGCTCACTGATCGAGCCCATCCCCAGTTCCTGACAAGCTTTACCTTTAGAAGCGACATATGCCGCCGAATCCGGGCGATCGCCAACCAGCACCGTCGCCAGGGTTGGTTTCATTTTGCCAGCTGCCACACGCTGTGCCACAGCAGCCGCGACTTCATCACGTACCTGTTGCGCAATTGATTTTCCGTCAATGATTTGGGCGGTCATAGAATCTCCTTATGCTAGAAACTCTGTCCATTTTACAACCCTGCCTTAATTTCAAAAAGTGACAGTTATCCCGTATTGAGAATTACGCCCTGCAAGGAATCGATTTCGGTGCGCTCGATCACGACCGTATCCAGCTCATTCCAACGCGGCGATGGGGCAAAGGCTTTGACCCGCAAATAATTTTCGGTCAGCCCCTCCATTTGCCAGCCCCACTCGCCCATCTCCGACGTCGACTCCCACAGCACGGACCTCTTCTGCCCGACGAACTGCTTTCGATAGGATGCTTCCGACTCGTCCAAGGCGGCGCGCAGGATGTGATTGCGCTCCTTGCGGACCTCAGGCCGCACCTGGCCTTTCATCTTTGCCGCCCCTGTGCCGGGACGCGGCGAATACGTGAAGACATGACCTCCGGCAAAATTCATCTCTTTGACAAACGCCAGGGACTCGGCGAATTCCTCATCCGTTTCGCCGGGGAAGCCTGCGATGATATCGGTCGTGATAGCGACTTCGGGCATCATTGCCCGTGCAGCAGATACTAACTGACGAAATGACTCGGGCGTGGTCTTACGCGCCATCCGCCGCAGTGTGGACTCACATCCACTTTGCAGAGGCAGGTGCAGATGCGGCATGAGGCGGTGGTTCTTCCACAACGAGAAGAAATCCCTATCCAAATCCCAGGGCTCGAGGGAGGAGAGTCGCAGCCGCGGTGTATCGGTCCCGCGTAGAATTGCCTGGATCAAATCTTTTAGCTGTGAACCGAAATCATATCCCCATGAGCCAAGATGCACGCCAGTGAGCACGATCTCTTTGCTCCCACCATCGAGTGCGGATTGAATATCGAGGATTACATCTGCAATCGGACGACTGCGTCCCTCGCCGCGCGCGACCGTTGTAATGCAGAACGTGCAGTGATTGTCACAGCCATCCTGCACCTTGATGAAGGCGCGTGTCCGGCGGTGCAAGCCAGGCAGTGGCTGGCGTTGGATCGGTTCCAGGTCGAATATAGAAGGGGAAAGGTTGAGGGTTTGCGCAACCAGGTTATCTTTCTGCGCGTTGGGGACAACATGCAGAACATTGGGAAGAGCGGCAGCTTCCTTCGGCTGGAGAGTCGTCCAGCAGCCCGTGGCAACGATTTCCCGCACGCCGAGACGGGCGATCTGGCGAATCTTGCTGCGCGACACCGAGGCTGCATCGTTAGTCACCGCGCAAGTATTGACGACGGCCATGTCAGCCTGTTCGGCTGCGGCGACGATCTCATGCCCTGCCACACGGAATTGCCGCGCCATCGATTCAATTTCCGATTGATTGAGGCGACAGCCAATGGTATCGAGATAAATCTTCATAAATTCATGCACACCGTAGAGGCGGGCGGCTGCCCGCCTCTACGATAATTAAGGTTGCAACACAATAAAATGATCGAACATCACATCCACACCGGTTTGCGTGAATGCACCAGCCAAGAGGCCAACATCGCCATTTTTGAAATCGGCATCCTGTGCCGAGGCAACCTGGTTGTAATTGATATACAGCGTCAACGTGTCCCCGATGCAATCCGCACGCACGTGGTTGACGGCGTCCTTTTGGATGAATTCCGAGGGCTGCATGGCGGTCTGTCTCAGCAGCAGGGTTTGCTCGCCGATGAATTTTCCGATGCCGTAATAACCGTCATTACTAATGACGAAGAAATAATAATCACCGTTCTGGTAACGACACAGTACCCCCTGGCGATTTTCGTCGGGACCATTCAAACGGAACACATCCGCTTCGATGCGCACATCGCCGAAATCCTTTTCGGCTGTGGACCATAGATTAAAATCCGGTTGCTTTACCAGGATACGATACCCACCGCTGTCATAGTCCATGATGCCATGATCGTTGGAAATTCGATCCCAGCCGGTGGTGTTCTTTTCGAACTCCTCCTGATAGAGGATCTCACCGGATTTCGCGGCCGGGACAACCGGAGCAACCGAGTTACAGGCAGAGAGAAGTACAGCAAAAAGCAAATATGAAAAAATAATGAGGCGGGTTGATTTCATGGACGGATTTTATCAGAGTTATAAACGATCGCGCTGACATCGTACCCGAAGGGGAGCGGAGGGTTGAATGGTTCTTGAAGTCCATCGATGAAGCACGCTTCGTCTGCGCTACTTCGCCACTCCGCGCGAAAGCTTTATGGAAAATATTGATTCAAAATCACTTGCGCATCGGTATTGCCTAGATCGCGGGCGTTCACAAATTGCGGATAGGCCAGGTCGCGTTTGTCCCTCTCCAAATACAACAGACCGAGATGCAGATGCGCCGAAGCATTTTGCGGGTCTACACGGAGGGCATGTTGCAAAATCTGTTCGGATTCTTCATAGCGCTTTCCAAGCAGCAATAGCCAGCCAAGTAGATCCAGGGATGCGGCGCTCTCTTTCGAAAGTACGACCGTTTTTTGGGCGGCGGGAATTCCTACATCGTTGATGTTGACATTGTTCTGTCCACAAAACAAGGCCAGCAAACGCCAGTAGCCTGGATCGTCGGGTACAAGAGCGGTGGCAGCCTGGTACGCCTGCAGGGCACGGATCAAATCTCCCAGCTTCGAATACGTTTCCCCGATCGAAACCTGCCAGGCAGGATTCTTAGCATCAAGCAGAGCGGCCGTCTGGAACTCGGTCAGTGCAGCGCGGAAGTTCCCCGTCCGCTGGAAATACAAGCCGCGCAAGCCACGCACGGTGGCAGAATTGGGATCCAGTTGATATGCCCGATTCAATTCGGTGCTGCCATCCTGCGCCGCTTGTTGCTTCGACTCGCCCAGCCAGGCCCACGCCTCGGCATTTTCCTCATCCGCATGGACGGCGGATGCGAATGCCTCACGCGCCAATTCCCATTCCTGCACAAGGGCGAGGCCGCGACCGGCGAGCACCAGCCGCATCGACGGCGAGTCGTTTCGCGAGGCCAGATTCAAAGCGGAGCGAAGAGTCTCGACAGGGGAATCAAACTGCGGGTCCAGCTGCGAGGCGCTGATCAATTCCGGCAAGGCCCTGTCCGGGTCGGTCAGAGTCAGCAAGAGTCCAAGACGGTAGTGTGCAGCCGCATCGTCGGAATGGAGGGCAACATATTTCTGCAAATACGCCGCTGCTTTGGAGTAATCTCCATGATCCTTATAGACCTTCGACAGTCGGGAATATAAATTCTCGGAAGGATTTTTTTGCTCGAGAGCCTGCTCCCATATTCTTGTTGCGCGCGGCGTGTCCCCCGCTAAATAAACCACATCGCCCCATGCCACCCAGCCAGCGGGCGAGAGGGCTTTGCGCTGAAATGCCTTTTGATAAACTGCATCGGCCTGCTCATACTCCTTGGCGTAGTAATACTCGTGACCCGAAAGCTCGTACAGGTCGGCCTGCCAAGGCAGACGTTGCGCAGCACTCCGATAATGTTCAGCGGCTTCATGATATCCCTGGGCAGTCGAGGCCTTCTTCCATTCCGAATACCCCGATAGCATCAGGGGGACAAAGATGGCAAGCGCGAGCATCAGGAGGATGGCGGCGAGGCGCAATGAACTGCGTTGCATAGGTCGTATTATACGTTCGGAATAGCACTCGAACGGCTGCGCAAATCTTCTTCTCATCTGTTGCCCGGTCATATACAGAAATAATATTCTTGTAACCTAGCGAAAATGCTAGTTTTAGGACAGATTGAGCCAAGTGGAATATAATCATCCCTGTCATGGGAGCCTCACTCAGTCAAATTTTTGCCTTCCTCACCAAGCCGGAAGGCAGCCTGATCTATCATCTCATTCTAGTGTTTTCGATTGGGAACGCGTTACAGTCTGCGTATTCGCACTGGCGCTCGAGCGAGTTCCCACAGGCACGCCGCACGATGTTCGGACTGGGCATGCTGCTCACAGCGCAGATCGGATTGTTTTTGGTCAGCGCGCTTGGCAGCCAGGGGATTTTGAATTTGCCGCTCCTCCTGCCGCCGCTCGACCGGGCGGTGACCCTTTTTTCTTTAATATGGATGATTTGGCTATGGGCGTTCCCTGAGCCGAGTCGCGCAGCAGATGCGGCGACCTGGCTACTCAGCCTGCTGGTCGCGGCGGGATTGGGATTGAGTCTGGTCGCCTATTTCGCCCAACCCGGTTTCCAATCGTACAACCAGAGTCTCTATGACTTCTTCTGGCAAGTAGCAAGCATTGGCATGTCGGTCATCGGCTTGTTGATTCTGGCGATCCGCCGCCCAAACGGATGGGGAAATGGCATTGCAATTGTGCTGCTCAGCCTGATCGGTCATACCCTGCATATGCTGTTTGGGCGCACCGAAGGAGATTTCCCGGGTGCGGTACGATTGATGCACTTGGCTGCCTACCCGATGCTGATGACACTGCCGCAGCGCTTCCCGACACCGGCGAACCGCGTGACCTCTATCAAACAGCAGGATGTTCCGGTGGTGGGCGAGCGCCGGCGCTACAGCACGGACCCAAAGACGTTCCATGCGCTCTTGGCATTAGCAGGTGAATCACAATCGGACAAGGTCAGCCAGGCGATCACGCGTGCCATTGCACAGACCATGCTTGCCGACCTGTGCTTCCTCATTTATCTCACCGACAATAACAACCAGATGCAGATCGCCAGCGGTTATGACCTCATCCGTGAGGAAAATCTGGAAGGCGGGAGTATGAATAAGAGCCTGGTTCCCATGCTCACGAATGCCCTCCAGCGCGGACGTCCCTTGCGGCTGCCGGCGAGCAGCACTTCGGCCGATATCAAAGGATTGAGCGATCTGCTCAATCTTAATAGTCCGGGTCACCTTTTGAGCGTGCCCATTGTCACGCCGGAAAGAGATCCGTTGGGCGGCGTGTTGTTGTTGTCGCCTTACTCCAATCGCTTATGGAGCGCGGAAGATCAGGCGTTCCTGGCGAATATTGCCATCTCGCTGGTTCCAATCATCCAGCGCGGACAGCGAATGACAACGCTCGAACAAAAAGGCGAACAGACGCGCCAGGCACTGGATGTGGCGCAGGAGCGAATCAAAGACCTCGAGCGGCGCAATGACGAAGTCCTCAAGCAGATGGATGCAGTCCAAGTAGAGGCGCAACAAGGACTCTCGCAGATTGAGGATCTCACGGCGATGCGATCCATGCTCGAGGAAACGCAAAAAGCTCTCGATAAGTTAAAGCAGGAAAATGAAGAGCTGCGCACGTCGAAGGATGGCAAAGGTAAATTTAAATCGACGGTCAATGCCACGCAGATCGAGAATGAGCTGCGCCTGACGCTCGAAGAAGTAGCGCGCCTGCAGAACCAGCTCGCCGATGCGAACATGCGCATCGTCGAGGCCGAAAAAGGCATTTCTTCCACGCGTACCACGGAACAGGCGGAAGTCGTCGCATCCATTTCGCAGGAATTACGCCAGCCAATGTCGTCCATTGTCGGATATACAGATTTACTGTTAGGCGAATCTGTGGGAATTCTTGGTGCCCTGCAACGGAAGTTCGTCGAGCGCATTAAAGCCTCCACCGAGCGCATCGGCAATTTGATCGACGACCTCATTCAAGTGACGACGCTCGAAACGGGACTGAATGAGCTTAAGCCCGAGCCTGTCGATTTGAATGTAATCATTGATAATGCCATGTCCTACACGAGCAGCCAGGTGCGCGAGAAGAACATCTCCATGCATCTCGACCTGCCGAAAAATGTCGCCTCGATTTATGCCGACCGCGAAGCTTTGCAGCAGATTTTGATCCACCTCCTGCAAAACGCGGGATCCGCCTCCCCGGTGGAAGGGACCGTGCGTCTCAAAGTCCAGACCCAATCGGAAGATGGAAAGGAATACGTCCTGATCCAGGTCAGCGATACGGGAGGCGGCATCCCGGCTGAGGATATCAACCGCGTCTTCACGCGTTTGTATCGCGCCGACAATGTCCTCATCCAGGGCGTGGGCGATACCGGCGTGGGACTCTCCATCGCCAAAACTCTCACCGAAGCACAAAAGGGACGCATCTGGGTTGATAGTAAAATGGGTGTTGGCTCTACATTCAGTGTCTTGCTGCCAATCGCCCGGAAACTGACGGAGAAATAATGCAAAACTTACGGCAATTGGGCGGCGGCGTCATCATTGCTCTTATTTCCGTCATCCTCGTGATCGGAGGCATTTCCCTTGCCCTCTCGGAAAATCTTCCCTCACAGGCTACGCCTACGCCGATCCCGCCCACAATTTCATTGATCTTCCCCACCGCCACCTATACGGTTTCGCCATCCTTGAGCGAAACAGCGACCGGAACCTCCACAGGTACCGCTACGCCCAGCTTAACCGACACAGTTTTTGTAACCAACACTCTTTTCGTGCAAGCCTCCTGTACGCCAGCGGCGGGCTGGAATCGAATCACCACCTCGGCGACCGACTCCATTTATACGCTGGCGCAACGCTACAAAACTACGGCCGAAAATCTGGGCGCGGCGAACTGTCTTTCTTCGTTTGATATTCCGCCCGGTCTGACATTGTATGTGCCGCCCGTGCCGACCGTCACGGTCATTCCGTGCGGCCCGCCTGCCGGTTATGTGAGAAGATACGTGGTCCAGCCAGGCGACAACCTCTTTCGCATCGCCCTTTCCTACGGCATCACCTACCAGCAATTACAGCGTGCCAACTGCATGGGCTCGTCCACGACGATTTATTCTGGGCAGTTGCTCTGGGTACCGAATATCCCCACGCGCACACCTGTTCGAACGTCCACCCCAACGATTGCACCTACCGCTACCCCTACTGAAACCGCGATTACATACCCTTAGCCGATGAGAAAAATTATCCATGCCGTGCTCCTGGCGAGTATTTTACTGGTAGGATGCGGAACCCTGGCGCCCGCCCAAACCACGCTGCCGTTCATCCTGGTGACAGCTGCACCCAACTCCACAGCCACACCCACCCCGTTCCGGCCGATCCCCTGGACGCAGACCGGCTCCCCTGCTCCCTCGCCAACATTTGATCCCACTAACCTAACTTCCACTTCCGTTGCGCCAACACAAACGGAAGCTCCAACAGCCGATGCGAACCTGCTGATCAATACGCTCGCGCCGCTCTCAACTATTGATCCTTCGGGCAGCCAAATTCTCAACAACGGCCAGGAGACTGTCAATTTCCTTTTGATCGGTTCCGATAGACGACCGGGTGGTTCCTTCCGCACGGACACGATGGTCATCGCGATCCTGCGTCCCAATGATGGACAGGTTTCGCTCATTTCGATTCCGCGCGACCTGTGGGTCTACATCCCGGACTGGCAGAACCAGCGTATCAATACCGCCTACCAGCATGGGATCTCGGTCGGCTATCCCGGTGGCGGACCCGGGCTGCTCAAGGATACGATTCAATATAACCTGGGCATCCGTATCGATCACACCGCCATGGTCGAGTTCGATGGCTTCCAGAGAATCGTGGATACCTTGGGCGGCGTAGACGTGCCAGTCTCCTGTCCGTATACGGACTGGCGGTTGATCGATCCCAGCCTGGACCCGGAAAATGAAAATAACTGGGAGCTATACACGACTGGTCCCGGTCTCATCCACATGGACGGCGACCTGGCGTTGTGGTATGCGCGCTCCCGCCAAAAATCAAACGACTTCGACCGCGGGCGCAGACAGCAGGAAGTCCTGCGCGCCATCTTCTCGCAAGCCCTGCAAGCCGGGACGTTGAAGCGCATTCCCGAGCTGTACAACGACCTCAAAGACACGGTGGATACTGACTTGAACCTGGTCGACCTGTTGCAGCTCTCACTCTACGCGCCCAAAATGACCAACGCAGACATCCACAGTTATTACATCCGCCCGCCCTACGTGACCTCCTGGATTACCGAGGGTGGCGCCTATGTGCTGCTGCCCAATGAGGACGCGCTGCACCAGATGTTGACCGAGGCGCTCTCTCCTTCACCAAGGGCCGCCGAGCGACAAGCCATCACTGTTGACGTGATGAACGGCACCACGACCCCCGGGCTGGATGCGCTGGCAGCAACCCGTCTGAACTATGCAGGCTACGAATCACACATCATCCCTTCCGACCGCCAGGATTATGCTTACTCGGTGTTGATCGATAAAACCGCCGTGCAGGACCGCTCCTTCACCGACACCATTCTCGATGTGATGGGGCTGTCTCCGAGCACCTTGATCTCTTCTCCCGATCCGAGCAGCAAATCGAATTATCTTTTAATCGTGGGAAATGACTACCAGGCCTGTTTCCGACCCGAAAAGTTGGTCCAGTAGTATCATCTAGTCCCCACCTTGGAAGTAAGGGGCATTCAGATTTTGCGAATGGAACATTCTACAAGTAGTTGACATCTCCTGCTTTTTTCGCTAAACTATACGAAAGAACAGGAGATGTTATGCCTGATACCAAGTTAGCCTCCCATTTAACGGCGCAAACGCCGTTGACGACCGCCATTAACTCTTGGCAGGCGTTCCTGGTGGACCAGGGACGCTCGCCAAACACGATCAAAGCCTTCCTCTCCGACGTGCGTTTGCTGACCACCTTCCTACCCGAAGATACCACCCTCGGCAAGATCACAACACGAGACCTCAACCGCTACTTCGAATGGATGGAAAATGAACGTGATGTACCGTGCAGCCCCAAAACGCTGGCACGACGCATTACCGCGACCAAGTCCCTCTTCCGCTGGCTGCACCAGTACGGCGTCCTCGTCGTGGACCCAGCCGAAAAGGTGGCGCAACGCTCGGCGATCAGCCCGCTGCCGACGGTCCTCACCCGCGATGAATATGACGCGGTCCTCCTGGCGGCAGACCGTCACCGCCGCGGACCCAAGCCGGATGCGCGTCCGTATGCGCTCGTCTATCTGCTGCTGACAACCGGCATCAAAAAGAGCGAAACGCTGGGAATCGAGCTGGAGCATATCGAGCTGGATGCGCCCAACGGTCCGCAGTTGTTCGTCAAGTATGCCTCCCCGGCCAACCGTTATAAGGAGCGCAAGCTGCCGCTCGCCGAAGACTGGATACCCGCCTTCGAGGAGTACCTCGCCCAATACCATCCCACCGAGAAACTCTTCCCCTGGTCACCGCGCCGGTTAGAATATCTGCTCGAAGACATCGGCAACGAAGCCGGTCTGATCAAGCACCTCTCCTTCGATATGTGTCGCTGGACCTTTGCACTCAACAATTACCATGCCGGCGAGGAGCCCGACAAGATTCGCCAAAAACTGGGCGTCTCCAAGATCCAGTGGCGCGAGCTGTTTATCAAGTTGAAACAATTGGCGGGGATAAGGGAATAAGAAGAAAAACACGCGGGTTGAGTAGAGCGAGTGCGCATCTCCCTCTACTCAACCCGCCTTTCTTTTTTATCCCCTCGTCAAGGAAAAATATAACGCTTGGCGTGTCGAGTCTGTCAATCGAAATGAGTGGGCGGGACGATAGCCAGGAACCCAAACGACTTTCTCCCCCACGCACAACAATGGCCAGCGTTCGCGCGCCCGCTGCGGTAGTTTGACATTGATAAAGAAATCCGAGAGCTTCATCTCATGACCGTCCATACCCAGCGGCTCGAAGCGATCTCCATCCTGTCGCACGCGCAGCTCCAAAGCATCGGAAATCAGGCGCGCATCCAGCCAGACCTGGAAGGGATCATCGTTCGACATGGCTTGCTCCACCGCCAGCGAAGCGATATTCCAGCGCTCGCAGGTTAACTTCCAATCCCCTGAAAGCATGACACTCCCCGGCACTGCCAGGGCAAGGGTATTTTTGTCCGGCATTTGCGGCCAGCGTTCAATTGGCAGGGTCGTCTCGCTAGCCACCACGTAGATCAACACCCCCTCCCGTACCAGGTGCAAATCCCCCGGCAGATTCATCCGCCTGTGGGGATGAGACTCAGAAATAAATTCCGCGGCGCGTTCCAGCGTCACAAAGCTGATCTCCGCCTCTCCCGGCTGGATGCGCTCCATCGCCCGCCGGATCAGATTGCGCTGTAGCCCAAGTGATTGCTTGTTCAACGCGGTCGAGTCGAAGGCGATGAATTGCTCGTTCTCCTGCACCACGCATTCCTTCCAGACCCGGTCCAGAAGGTCAGAGAGCATCTCATAATCTGCTGCCAGGGAATGCGAGGTACGCCAGAGGGCTTCACGAAAACGCGGGTTATAGGATTCCAGAGTAGGGATTAAGAGATGACGGAGTCGGTTGCGTAAAAAATCAAGCGTGGCGTTACTTGGATCGTGCCGCGGGCGGAACCCGTTGGTGGCACAATAGACAACGGTTTCCTCGCGCCACATATCGAGTAGTGGCCGGACGATGGGGATCTCCGGGTCGAAGGTTCTGACAATGGTGCGGTAGCTCATACCCTTCAAGCCGGCGAGGCCTGCACCGCGGATAAAGTGCATCAGGACGGTCTCGACCTGATCGTCGGCCGTATGCCCGACGGCGACCGCTTGGGCGTGGAAATGACGCGCCTGCTCCATCAGAAAGCGATAACGCATAATACGGGCCGCCTCTTCGATGGAAAGTTTTTCTGCATCGGCAAAGGCACGCACATCCCCACTTTGGATCACCGACACCAGGTTAAGCCGTGCCGCCGTTTGCTCGACGGTATTGGCATCTGCGTCGGCATCGGGACGCAGCTTATGGTTGAAGTGCGCCACGATGGTGCGAAATCCCGCCTTGCGCAGCACGCTCATCAGGCAGAGACTGTCCGGTCCACCCGAAACGCCGGCAATGACGGGCCGGTCGCGCCGCAGTCCACATGAGCCGATGAGGATGGTTTCAATGTTCTCGAGCATATAATTTAAAATGTCATTGTGAGTCTTCGAGAAACAATCTTTTGTTTGAGGAGATTGCCACGTCGAGCCGCCGGCTCTTCTCGCAATGACATAAATTAAATCTGATACAACTCCACCAACACGCCGCCAGTACTTTGGGGGTGGATGAAGGCGTACTTTTTTCCATCTGTTGCCAGGCGCGGCTCTTCATTGATCAGGCGCATCCCTTTCGATTTCAGCTGTGCCATCATCGCTTCGATATCATCTACTTCCAGGCAAAGATGATGCATGCCAGGTCCGCGTTTCGCAAGATATTTGGCAATGCCCGAATCATCTGTCGTCGGTTTGACCAGCTCCACTTCCGAGCCGGGTAACGGTAAAAAAGCGACCTGCGATTTTTCCGCAGGCACGTCGCGCAGCTCGTGCAGCTCCATACCCAGCGCGTCGCGCCAGAAGCTGAGCGCCTTTTCCATATCGTCGACCACGACGGCAACGTGATTGATCTGTTTAACCTGAGGCATGCATGCCACTCCATTGGTATGAATTTTCAATTAATGCTGTTGATTATAGCCGCTTCTTGATATACAATTCAGCAGGGAACCTCATGCTCAATCTTCCGATTAGTATTCGCCGTCTTGCCGTGATCATTGGCATTCTTGTGCTGGTCTTTGTTGTGCTCGAGTTCAACCGCCGCCTGGAGGAGCTCAATATGCTCAATGAGCAGAACAAGTTTGTGCAAACGCAGGCAACCCAGGCGATCCAAACCCAGGCAGCTTTGCAGACCCAGGTGGCATACGCCAACTCCAATGCGGCTGTCGAGCAATGGGCGCGCACCGATGGTCATTACATCCAGGATGGCGACCTGCCGGTCGTCCCGCTCGGAGAACCAGGCGCACCGCCCGTCGAAGCAAGCACACCTGTCCCCGCACCCACGCCGATGCAAAACTGGCAAGTGTGGTGGAAGCTTTTCTTCGGCAAATAATTTCTTCCCATGCAAACACAAACGACATCATCGATCCGCGTTGGGGATAGGCTTAAGCTATTCCCTGATTCAGCCTCGGTCCAAAACGAATCGCTCTGCATCGCAGGACACGATCTCGCCTCTCTCGCCGCCGACTATGGGACGCCGCTATACGTGTACGATCGCAGCACGCTAGACGCGTCTATGGCGGAATACCAATCGGCATTGAAAAAATATTATCCTGCACCGTCTCGAATCACCTATGCCGGCAAAGCGTTCCTATGCAAAGCCATCGCCGCCTGGGCGCAGTCGCAGGATCTGCTCGTGGATTGCACCGGCGAAGGAGAAATCGCCATCGCGGTCGCAGCGAATGTGGAACGTGCGTCCATTCTCGTGCATGGGGTGAACAAATCGGTTGAAGATCTAACATCAGCAATCGAACATGCGGGGACAATGGTTGTTGATAATCTCACGGAGCTCGAACATCTACATGTCATTCTGAGGGAGCGGAGCGATCGAAGAATCTCTGATGTAACGAGCGAGACTCTTCGTTCCGGCTCACACCGTCCCGATGTTCTCGCTCAGGACAGTGACATAGCCGTCTGGCTTCGCCTCCTCCCCGGCGTTGCTGTGCATACCCATCACACCCATACCCAAACAGGACAACACGACAGCAAATTCGGCATGACGCCGGACGAGATACTCGAAGCGGCAAAGTTCTGCAAAGAAAATAATCTGCCGCTCCAAGGGATTCACTTTCACCAGGGCTCGAACTTCCGCGACCCCGAGCCGCTGCTCCCCGCCATCGAGCTGGCATTGGACCTTGCCCAGCGGATGGGTTTCACGAGCGAGTGGCATTTCTGCCCCGGCGGCGGGTGGGGCGTAGCATATCATGAAGATGAGTTGCCGAACCCATCCATCGAAAGTTATGTGCGCGGCATCGCCGAGGCAGTCGTTGATGGCTGCCAGGCGCGCGGACTGTCCCTGCCTCACTTACATCTCGAACCGGGACGAAGTCTCGTTGCACGCGCCGCGGTTGCCGTCTATCGTGTCGGTGCGCGCAAGCAGCGCGGCGAAAAGACCTGGCTGCTGACGGATGGCGGTATGGCAGATAATCCGCGCTTTGCGCTCTACGGGGCGCGTTACTCCTGTTTACCGGTATCCATGACCGGCCTGGAAGCGAGCGAGCGGGTATCCATCGCCGGTCCGTTCTGCGAATCGGGGGATATTGTCATCGAAGATCTGCCTATGCCCATCGTCGAAGAAGGTGCGTGGATCGCCATCCCGGTGTCGGGCGCTTATCATTTGAGCATGTCGTCCAATTACAATGGCGCGCGCCGGCCGGCCGTGTTGTGGCTGGAAGAAGGAAACGCCAGGTTGATCGTTAAACGGGAAACCGTGCAGGATCTATTACGGAATCAGTTGTAGCGCGGAAGCTTCATTTTCACATAGATTCCCATCACAGGTTTAGAGGTAACGTATGAAGGGAATTGCCAACAAAATTCACTCGTATGTGCCGCTCATTAAGTCGCTCCAGACGGGCTTGCTGCTTTCGACCGGCGTTGCCGGATACTTGAGCTCCCGCCCACCGTTCAGCCTGCCCCTATTATTCGGTCTCATGATTACCTTGTTACTGGCGATCAGCGGGAGCACGATCCTGAACATGTGGTACGACCGCGACATCGATGCCAAGATGAAGCGGACTCACACCCGTCCGGCCGTGACCGGTGAGCTGCACGAGCGCGAAATCGTTTGGGTAGGGATGATCACTTCTATTCTGGGAGTCGCTGGAGCGCTTGTAATTCACCCGCTATATGGTGCGGTCGTTTTTGCGGGCTGGTTCTTCGACGTGATCGTGTACACGGTCTGGCTGAAACGCCGCACTTGCTGGAGCATTTTGTGGGGCGGCATTTCGGGCGCCATGCCGATCCTTTCCGGGCGTGTGTTGGCGGTGGGCAACGTGGAGCTCGTGGGCATTTTATTAGCGCTTGCGGTCCTGTTCTGGATCCCCACCCATACCCTGACCTATTCCATGAAGTTCCGGGACGATTATAAGAATGCCGGTGTGCCCACGTTCCCTGCTACCTACGGGGATGGTTCCACCCGCGCGACGATCGCCTTGTCGTCCATTCTGGCGGCGATTGCGATGGGCTGGGCAAGCGTGTTAATCGGTCTTGGCGAGGGATTATTGAGCCTGATCGCGGTATTGACGGCCGCCATGCTCATCCTTGCCTTCGCCACCCTGCGCATCCACACGGACAGGATGAACTTCATGCTGTTCCGTTATGCGTCCCTGTATATGCTGAGCGCGATGATCATTCTGTCCATTCAGGGATTCAAATAGAAGCTTCGCTTGGGTTTGCCTGGAGAAAGAGGTACGAGAATGTTAGCAGAAGAACAACCGGTGAAACGTGTGCAAGGATATTGTGCGATGTGTGTCTCGCGCTGTGGCTCGATCGCGGTGATCGAGAATGGACGATTCGTAGCTCTCGAACCGGACCCATCGCACCCGACAGGGAAGGCGCTCTGCGCCAAGGGACGCGCTGCCCCCGAGCTGGTTTATCATCCCGATCGATTACGCTACCCGATGAAGCGCACGCGTCCCAAAGGGGATCCCGACCCGGGCTGGCAGCGCATCAGCTGGGAGGAAGCCCTGGATATCACCGCCAATCAATTGATCAAAATCGCCAAAGAACACGGACCGGAGAGCGTGGTCTTCAGTGTCGCCTCGCCGTCTACCTCAGCATCGGACGACTCGACGGTCTGGATCCAGCGCTTCATGAATGCCTACGGCACTCCCAATTTGTGCGCCTCCATGGAGCTGTGCGGCTGGGGACGTTACTTCGCCACAACGTACACCTTCGGCGCCGGTGTCCCCGGCAATTACATGCCCGACCTCGAGCATGCCGGATGCATCCTGTTTTGGGGATATAACCCGAACCTGGCGCGCATCAGCCACGCCACGGCGACGATCGCGGCGCTCAAGCGTGGGGCGCACCTGATTGTCGTGGATCCGCGCCAGACCGGGATCGCCAAGAAGGGGAACCTCTGGCTGCAGGTCCGCCCCGGCACGGATGGCGCCCTGGCTCTCGGTATCGCCAATGTGATGATCGAGCGCGGCTGGTATGACCGCGAATTCGTCCGCGACTGGACGAATGGTCCTTTGCTGGTGCGCAGCGATAACGGTCGTCTATTGACCGAACGAGACCTCGCCGAACACGGGAATGAACAAAAATACGTCGCCTGGGATGCGACCCTGGGCACGACAATCCTTTACGATCCTGCCACCGGGAAATATGAGGGAGGCGACCCCGCGCTATGGGGCACATTCAAGATCCATACGCTGCAAGGAAACGTGATTTGCCGCTCGGCATTCGAGCTCACCGCTGAGCTTTGTAAACAGTATCCACCCGAGCGGGTCGAAGAAATCTCGGGCGTGAAGCGGCAACAGATCGAGGACACTGCGCGGATGCTCTGGGAGAACCGTCCCGTTGCCTACTATGCCTGGAGCGGGATCGAGATGCAAACCAACTCGACGCAAATCGCCCGCGCCATTGCCCAGCTCTATGTACTGACAGGCAGTCTCGATTCGTCCGGCGGCAATGTATTGTTTTCCACGGTCCCCTCTGCCAACGTTGCCGGCTTGGAATTGCTGCCCCGTGCTCAGCGCACAAAAGCGCTCGGTTATGAAGAGAGACCACTGGGTCCGGCGCGCTGGCAGTTCGTTACATCGGACGACGTGTACCGGGCGATCACGGAGCAGCAACCATACGGCGTGCATGGCCTGGTCGGTATTGGCGCCAACCTGCTGCTTGCTCATGCCGAAAGTGACCGCGGACGGGAAGCGCTTAAGAAGCTTGACTTCTACGTCCATACCGACATGTTCATGAATCCCACTGCCGAGCTGGCAGACATCGTTTTACCGGTGGCAAGCTCTTTCGAGCGGGAAGCGCTCAAGATCGGGTTTGAGATCAGCGCCGAGGCGCAATCGTATGTACAGCTGCGCCAGCGGGTCGCAGAACCGCAGGGCGAGGCGCGCGCTGATAACGAGATCATTTTTGACCTGGCATGCCGCATGGGTCTGGGAGAACACTTCTGGAATGGCGATATCGAAGCCGCCTATCGCCACCAGCTGGGTCCTTCTGGTGTGACGATCGAAGAATTGCGCCAGCATCCCGGGGGAATGCAGATCCCGCCGCAGACACATTATCGCAAATTTGCCGACGAGAATAACGGCGTCTGGCGCGGTTTCAATACCCGCACACGCAAGATCGAGCTGTACTCCGAGGTGTTGCTGGAACACGGTTATCCGCCGCTACCGGAATACACCGAGCCACTGGTGAGTCCTTTGTCCCGCCCAGATCTTGCCGAACGTTATCCCTTGGTCCTCACCAGCGCTAAGAATACCTTGTTCTGCGAAACCCAACACCGTGGATTGGCGAGCCTGCGCCGGCAGGCAATGGATCCCGAAGTCGAGTTACATCCTGCGACGGCTGCCGAACGCGACATCCATCCCGGCGATTGGGTGCGGATCGAAACGCCGCAGGGCAGTGTGCGGGCGCGGGCACGCATGAATACATCGCTGCAACCGAATGTCGTCTGCGGCCAGCATGGATGGTGGCAGGCATGTCCGGAGATCGGCGCGCCCGGTTACGACCCCTTCAGTTCGCGGGGCGCCAACTTCAACCTGATCATCGGCAACCAGGCGATCGACCCGATCAGCGGCTCGGTGCCCCAGCGTGCCTATGTCTGCCAGATCCGACGCGCAGATTGAAAGCGGCTTACCGTAAAAGGGATGAAATGACGACTCTTAACG
>DATHUN010000743.1:0-13621 GCA_035462205.1 Anaerolineales bacterium | reverse complement strand
TAGAAGCAACCGGATCGCCGAGCGGTTTTGCTTTGGCGAGGCGCGCCATCCGTCCGCGTGGAATGATGGTTCTCAAGTCCACCTATCAAGGAGAGATGAGCGTCAACTTCTCGTCCATTGTTGTGGATGAGATTCAACTGGTCGGTTCGCGCTGTGGTCCATTCGAGCCGGCCTTGCGCCTCATGGAATCCGGGCAAGTGGATCCGACGATCTTGATCGCAGAAGAATTTAAATTGAACGAGGCTTTAAAAGCATTTGAGCGCGCCGCAGAACCTGGCGTGCTCAAAGTGCTGATCGAACCGTAAACTTCATCTGTCATTGCCCCGCCTGCCTTCCGGTGGGGCAATGATATTTAATTAGATCGCATCATTGCGTGGCATGGTGCGCGAGGTGCGGGGAAGGTAGACGGTGAAGGCGGTGCCCACGCCCATCTTGCTTTTTACTTCCAGGCGGCCGTTGTGTCCCTGAATGATCTGCTTGGAAATCGAAAGTCCCAGCCCGGTGCCGGAAGCCTTGCTCTCGTGCTCCTTGACCCGAAAAAACTTTTCAAAAAGATGCGGAATCGAATCCTCGGGGATACCGACGCCTGTATCCTGTATATTCATAGAGAGCTCCGTGTCGGTGTAATTGCCGGTGACGATCACCGATCCATTCGGACGGTTATATTTGATAGCATTGCTCAATAAGTTGAGGATGACTTGCTTGATCTTATCCCGGTCCGCTTCCATGAGGGGCATATCGCTGGGGACATCGATGCGGATCTGAATGTCGGTTTCCTGCGCCTTGGTCATCATAACGTCGCGGCACTCATATAGGAGGTCCGCCACGCTGAAGCGCGTCTTGCGGAATTGAACGCGTCCCGATTCCAGGCGTGCCAGATCCAGGAAGGACGAGGCAAGCGAGTTCAAACGCAGCGTTTCATTGTGAATGTTGTTGACGATCTGGTCGCGCTGCTCGCGCGACATCTCCGGGCGCAGTAATAAATAGGTGGCTGTGCTCAGCGATGCCAGGGGCGTGCGCAGCTCATGGACAAACTCGGCAATCAAGTCTGATTGCTGGAAGAGACGCGCATTCTCGATCGCTACGGCAGCCTGGGCGCCCAGCACCGTCAGCATGGATTCGTCGGGATCGGTGAAGCGACCTCTCTTCTTGTTAATCACTTCCAGCACACCAACCACTTTGTTCTTCGTGACGAGCGGAATTCCTAATAAGGATTTCGTCTCATAGCCGACGGTCTGCTCAACATCGCTGAAGAACCGCAGATCTTTGTGAGCATCGTCAATGCGCACAGACTTACGGTTGGTGACGATCCAGCCCGCGATGCTTTTCTCGAGCGGAACCACGAGTCCGCGCATGGTGGGCTCGTCGATGTTGGTAGCTACCTGAAAGTACAGCTGGCGTGAAGTGTCATCGTACAGAAGGATGGAGGCAGCTTCAGCATGGGTAATATCGGCCGAGGCGCGTACAATATCATCCAGCAGGGTATCCAGATCCAGCGTAGACGCCAGGTCGCGCGAGATTTCGATCAGGCGCAGGTAACTATCTAAGGTTTGGGTTTTGATCTCAGCCATGGAGCGCTCGCTTTGCTATTTCCGGTAATATAGATGCCACATCATCCATAATGACAACATCTGCTCGAACATTGACATACGTAGGCGTATTGTTGACGACAATCAAGTGTGCGCCGCGGTCAAGGGCTTGCATCGGTAAACCTGCCACGGGGAGCACTTCCAATGAGGAGCCGGCGACCAGCATCAGGTCACATTGACGAACGGCGCGCTGGGCGGTCACCCAGGCGGCGTGCGGCAATTGTTCACCGAATAGGATCACATCCGGCTTTAAAATCCCGTTGCAAGCGGAACAAGTAGGGACAAGTCCTTCATTTATAAATGTTTTCAAGTAAGGTTCCGAATCATATTTTTGATAACAGTTGGTACAGGTAAGAGTTCGCAGCGTGCCATGGGTTTCGACCACGCACTTTGAGCCTGCTTTTTGATGCAGACCATCGATATTCTGGGTGATGATCGTCTCCAGACGCCCGGCCTCTTCGAGCTCTGCCAGCGCCAGATGGGCGGCATTGGCTTTCGCATAAAAGATCTGACCAGCCAGTGGGCGGAACCACTGGAAGAAGCCTTCGGGCGCTGTGCGGAAAGACATGAGCGATGCTACCTGCAACGGTTCGTCACGGGACCATAAACCCGTCCCCTCCGAACGGAAGTCGGGAATGCCGGAAGGGGTGGAGATGCCCGCGCCGGTCAACACGACGGCGCGTTTTGCCTTGCGGACCAATTCCGCCGCATCCTCTATCGCAGCGTACGGGGCGAGCGCTGGACTGGCGGTTCCAGTCATCGCGGCAGCACCTCTCGTTCCATAATGAAATCGACCAGTTTGGCGATCTGCCGCGCTGTCAGGCTCTCCGGTTGGGAGACCACGGCTGGCGTCTGCATACGTGTGGCCTGGACGAATAATTCCGGCGCAGGCGTGAGTGTGCTGATAATTTCATGTCCCAGGCTGGTTTGCACCTGGCTGGAGGGCAGGAGCGTGTCGGAGCGCATGCGGTTATTCAGCACCACATGGATCTTCTTTTTAGAGAAACCCAAGGCTGCAACGTCATCGATTAGTGCCGCGGCATGGATAATCGTATTTGGGACGCCTTCAATCACAATTATTAATTCTTTACACAAAGGCAGAACCTTTTCGGCAAACGGCTGAAGACCCACGGCGAGATCCAATACAACAAAACGCGCCATGCCTGTCAGGCGCTTGATGATCACTTCGTAGTTTGCAGCCTGGTTGATCAGGTGCATATCGCGCGGACGGTCAGATGCCAGCAGAAGTTTCAAACCAGACGGATGAGCGACAAGCGCTTCCCGCACCTTGTCGCGGGTGAGCTCATTGAGATGAGTGCAATTCAACAAATCTACAAGGCCTTGGGGATGATTGACACCCATTTCCAGCGACAGCGCTCCCTGGCCAGGCATCATCTCGGCAAGAATGACCTCGCTTTTCGTGCGCGAAGACAAGCTGGCAGCCAGGTTGAGGGCGAGAGAGGTAGTGCCAAGTCCACCGCGCGTCCCCAGCACACCGATCACGTAGCCATGGTGCTCATTCCTGCCCGCTTCTTTATTCTCATTGGCGCGCGATAATAGGGTCTTTACACGTGCCTGCAATTCGGAGGGATGCGTGGGCTTGGTAAGATAATCGTTTGCACCCACTTCAAATCCATTGACCTTATCATCGAGCTGGGTTCTGGCGGTAAACATGAGAACGGGAGTTTCCATCGTAGCGGGATTCCGGCGCAGGCGGCGCGTGACTTCATATCCGTCCATGTCGGGCATCATCACGTCCAGTAAGATCAAATCAGGAATTTCCTCCAATGCCTTATCCAGACCCTGTTGACCATTGGTGGCGGCACTGATCTGGTATCCCTGGCGCTGCAACATCAATCCTACCAGGCGCAAGGTGTCAATGTCATCATCAATGATCAGGATTTTTTCGCTCATAATGGAGTTTTCCTCAAATTTGCCTGCACCAGTCTAGCATAAAGCAGTCGGCACGGCAAGCAAAATGACTTCTCTGCAAGTATGCTATAATGAAAAGGCATTGTGGAGCAAGCAGACACTTTGCTCAACGGGGATGACAGGCTTCGACGGGAGAGGCTGGTCCCGGAATGCGAGCCGAGAGGCGCCGAACTCGTAAAATCAGTGCAAACAATCAAGTGCCAATCGCACTTCCTACGCTGCTATGCCCCTCGCTGCATAAGCGATAACATAACAGCCGTCCTCCTTTGATGAGGGCGCGTCCACCGGCCCCGTCCTCCACCCGGAGACGGATCGGGCGAAACAATGGTGTGAGTGCTGCACATGACTCTGCTAAATGTGCTTAAGACTAGCAGATGGTCACAGGATACCCTGCCCGCCGAGATCCCTGTGATGACAAACTTCGGCAGGCTACGCTCGTAGATTTCCGAGGGTCGAATCTTTCGGACGCGGGTTCAATTCCCGCCATCTCCACTAACCAGATTGACCAGCACAACCCGTGCTGGTCAATCTCAATTAAGCGCTAAACTAGGGAATTCAATGAAAAAAACCTTCCTTCTTCTGGGATGCCTCATCCTGCTCGCTGCCTGCGCCGGCCAACAGCCGGCGACAACACCTACACCAGATGCTCCTCTTTTTGCAACCGCTACACCCTCTTCTTCTCCGATCCCGGTGACGGATACCCCGGCCGCGACTGCAACTCTCGAATCTACTGCGACTCCTTTTCCTCAATTTTTCACGGACGAGTTTGATGGCTCGCTGGCGGGATGGGTCATTCTCCAGGCAGGAAATGAATCCACCCCAAATATTAAGAATGAAAACAGCCGGCTCTTCCTGCAAATGGATGCGCCCTATAGCTGGGTCTACGCGTTATATGGTCCCCAGGATTATGGCGGTGTCCGGGTGGATACGAAATTCGTGAACAACGCTCTCAGCCCCGCCTCCATGGGATTGATCTGTAACTACAGCGAGACCGATGGCTGGCTCGAATACAATGTCTCAACGGACGGGACCTATAACGTGCTCTTTGGTAAGTGGTTGTCTAACGGCGTGGCAGATTACCTTCCGATTCTAGACGGTTCCTCTAACCAGATCGCGCAAAGTGGTGTCGAACAGCAAATCAGCATGACCTGCTCTAACGGAACTCTTGCACTTTATATCAACGATACGCTCATCCGCAATGTAGATGTCAGTCACTATGAACGGGGGAGCGGCAAAGTGGGCCTTACAGCCTCTTCCTATGAGAATACACCGGTTATCGCTTCCTTTGATTGGATGAAGGTAAGTCAGCCGTAGGCTCCCTCCACCTCACCGCACTTCACCACCGATCGTGCCGCGAGCACGATGGTGCAAGACGGCAAACAAAGTGCGGTGCATGTGGAATTTGGGGAGGCTGGGAAGGGCGAAATCCAATTCAATTTCTACATAGCGTTAACAGTTTTCTTGCGTTGGCGGGGTAATATGAATGCATTGAATAATCGTAGCGCTCAGCACGCGCTTATTCTATGAATTAAATGCAAGGAGCCTTTCTATGGCAAAGATAATTGGTATTGACTTGGGAACAACAAACAGTGTTGTCGCCGTGATGGAAGGCGGAC
Organism: Anaerolineales bacterium; assembly: GCA_035462205.1. GTDB lineage: Bacteria > Chloroflexota > Anaerolineae > Anaerolineales > Villigracilaceae > Defluviilinea. The sequence goes on along the minus strand of DATHUN010000743.1, from coordinate 8,484 downwards.
AGCCAACCGTAATCCCTACCTCGGAGGGCGGCAGATTATGCCCGTCGGTTGTCGCTTTCAATAAAAACGGCGAGCGACTCGTCGGTCAGACCGCGAAGCGTCAAGCAGTCGTCAACTCAGAAAATACAATCTACTCCATCAAGCGGTTCATTGGTCGTCACTATGATGAGACGGAAACCGAACGCAAGATGGTTTCTTATGAAGTCGTTAAGGGACCCACGGACGATGTCCGCGTGAAGATCCCGACCACGAACCGCGAATATTCTCCGCAGGAAATCTCGGCGATGATCCTTGGCAAGCTCAAGGCAGATGCCGAAGCCTATCTCGGTCAGTCTGTGAATCAGGCCGTCATCACCGTCCCGGCGTACTTTAACGATAGTCAGCGCCAGGCGACCAAAGATGCCGGCAAGATCGCGGGTCTTGAAGTTCTGCGCATCATCAACGAGCCAACTGCTTCTGCTCTCGCCTATGGCCTCGACAAGAAAAAGAATGAAACCATCCTGGTATTTGACCTCGGTGGTGGTACGTTCGATGTGTCCGTGCTCGAAGTGGGCGAAGGCGTGATCGAAGTCAAAGCCACGAATGGTGATACCCACCTCGGTGGTGATGACTGGGACCAGCGCATCGTCAATTGGGCCGCGGATGAGTTCAAACGCGAACAGGGCATCGACCTGCGCAGTGACCGTCAGGCATTACAACGTCTGCGTGAAGCTGCCGAGAAAGCCAAGATCGAGCTGTCGTCTGTGATGGAAACGGAGATCAACCTGCCGTATATCACCGCCGATGCGAGCGGACCAAAACATTTACAGTTAAAACTGACCCGCTCTAAATTCGAGCAAATGACAGAAGACCTGCTCGACCGCTGTCGCAAGCCGTTCGAAGCCGCGCTGCGTGATGCGGGTTTCGATGCCAGCCGACTCAATGAAGTCGTTCTGGTCGGTGGTTCCACTCGTATGCCGATGGTCCAGGACTTGGTCCGCAAACTGACCAATGGCAAGGAACCGAACAAGGGTGTTAACCCCGATGAAGTGGTTGCAATCGGCGCTGCGATCCAAGGTGGCGTACTTGGCGGTGAAGTCAAGGATATTCTCCTGCTCGACGTCACCCCGCTTTCCCTGGGTGTCGAAACCCTCGGTGGCGTGATGACAAAGATGATCGAGCGCAACACCACCATTCCGGTTCGCAAGACTGAATCGTATTCGACCGCGGCGGACAACCAGACCGCTGTGGATATCCACGTCCTGCAGGGCGAGCGCCCGATGGCGAACGATAACATGTCGCTTGGGCGGTTCCGACTCGATGGCATTCCGCCGGCTCCACGCGGTATTCCGCAGGTGGAGGTCACCTTCGATATCGACGCGAACGGTATCCTGCATGTGACTGCCAAGGATAAAGCCTCCGGCAAAGAACAGAAGGTTACGATCACGGCTTCGACGAACCTCAACAAGGGCGACATCGACCGCATGGTCCAGGAAGCTCGCTCTCACGAAGCCGAGGACAAGAAGCGCCGCGAGCTGATCGACGCCAAAAACACCGCCGACAGCCTCGTCTACCAGACGGAAAAGGCCTTGCGCGATCTAGGCGATAAAGTTCCGGCAGCCGAACGCAGCACGATCGAAGGCAAGATCAACGATCTGAAATCCGCTGCACAGAGCGACGATATCAGCCGCATCCAGCAGACGAGTGAAAGTGTCCAGCAGGCGTTCCATGCGTTGAGCCAGCAGCTCTATGCCCAGGGACAGCCGCAACCTGAACCACAAGGCGGACCTTCTACACCGAACAATGGCGGCGATGACGTCATTGAGGGCGAAGTTAGAGAATAATAATAAACACATTAGAGACCCTTAGGCGAACCGAAGTCTAAGGGTCTTTTTGTTTTATAATCCTTTATATGTCGCACAAAAGTTCTAATCACCGCTGGGCAATTCCCGCCATCGTCATCTTTGTGGTGGGACTCTATTATGTCCCGCCGGTTCACAGCCGACTCTCGTGGCGGTTGGACTCTGTGCGCACTCAGATTAAATACATGATCAACCCGCCGGATGAAGCCGTCTTTCAGCCCGAACAACAGAACCAACTCGACATCGCTGTCACCGCCATGATGCAGACCCTGCAAGCCACTATGATGCCGCAGACGGGGACAACGGCTCTGGTCGCCTCCACTCCTCGACCGGGTTCTACACTCCCCCCGCCGGTCATATCCACACCTGTACCGACAACTGTGCAACTGAGCGCGGTCAAATACGAGCACCAGCACGGACGACTGAACTACTGTGGCCCGGCGAACTTCTCGATGGCGTTAACGTATTGGGGTTGGAACGGCAACCGTGATGTGGTGGGAAAAGCGGTCAAGCCCTCCGATAAAGATAAGAACGTCATGCCCTATGAACTGCAGGATTTCATCACGGATAATGTGCCTGGCATGACATCCGTGATCCGCTATGGCGGCGATATCGAACTGCTCAAGCGTATGGTCGCTGCTGGTTTCCCGGTCGTAGTGGAAAAGGGCATCTATGAAGTAGATATCAACGGCCACATGGGTTGGATGGGACATTATGCCTTTGTCACCGGCTATGACGATACGACTCAGGAAATCATATACCAGGATACCTACCAGCCGGAACCCAAGAGTAATCCGGGACCCAATCGGCATATCAAGTATTCGACCTTCCTTGAAGGTTGGCGGGCCTTCGATTATATTTTTGTCGTTGTCTATCCCCTCGAAAAAGAGACGCAGGTGATGGCCCTTCTCGGTCCGCTGGCAAACGAGAACGATGCGGCACGGCATGCGCTGAGTATTGCCCAAGCCGAGGCACAGACCCTGACCGATATCGACCAATATTTTGCTTGGTTCAATGTGGGAACAAGTCACGTCATGCTGCTGGAATATGCAGATGCTGCAATCGCGTACGATTATGCTTTCAACCTGTACGCAAACCTGAATGTGGAAGATTCGGTTCGTCCGTACCGCATGATGTGGTACCAGACCGGACCTTATAAAGCCTATTACTATACCAATCGTTTTTCTGACGTAATTAATCTTGCGGATACTACTCTAAATAAAACGATTTCCGAACCTGTATTGGAGGAATCTCTTTACTGGCGTGGGCGTGCCTATTACATGGCTGGCCAAACCGATCTCGCCGTAAAGGATTACCGCGATGCCTTAAAAGTCCATCCGAACTGGATCCCGGCTGTTGAGGCACTACAGGATTTGGGATTGCAGCCTTAGTTTGTAAGATGCTCGAGCCGCCGTCTTGGCGGATATTGCTGCCCAAATCCAACGCCGTTTACGGCGCTAGGAGCACAAACTATGAGAGTACTGCATTTCGCCGATGCCCATATCGATATGGCAAACTATGGACGTCATGATCCGCAAACGGGCCTGCCCCTGCGTGTCCTTGATTTTTTGAAGGCTCTGGATATCATCATCGACGCGGCGATCGACGAAAAAGTAGACATGGTTATCTTTGCCGGAGATGCTTACAAAGATCGCTCTCCCGCACCGACCTTTCAACGGGAATGGGGCAAGCGCATTATCCGTTTGTCACGGGCGAAAATTCCCACATTACTTTTAGTAGGAAATCACGATCTGTCTCCCGCCATGGGACGGGCTCATGCAATTCAGGAATTCGATACCCTGCAGGTGCCGTTTGTGCGTGTGCTGCAGAAGCCTGAATTTCTAACCTCAGAAGATTTGTGGGGGCTGCCCGTGCAGGTCATTGCCATGCCATGGGTTTCGCGCTCGGGCTTGATGGCATCCATCGAATCCAGCGCTGTGGATGTGAAGGAATTGTTCGAAAGCATCGAAGCACGCATCTCTGGTCTGGTGGAAGAATGGCTTTGCGAGGCGGATTCGAACCTGCCGATAATTATGACCGCCCATGCCTCCGTGGAAGGCGCGGTATTCGGCACCGAACGGATGGTCATGTTGGGCAGCGATCTGGTCCTGCCGACCTCCCTGGTGAAAGATCAGCGTCTTGATTACGTCGCGATGGGCCACATCCACAAGCCACAGAATCTCAATGAAGGCAACCATCCGCCCGTGATCTATCCCGGCTCGATCGAGCGCGTCGACTTTGGCGAAGCAATGGATGATAAGTTCTATATCATCGCCGATGTGTCGTGCGGTGCCACACAGGTGAAGTGGTGCAAAATCGACGGGACGCGTCCATTTATTGAACGACGATGTGTCATCCGGTCCACAGAGAACGTGACGGATGAGTTAATCCAGTCCCTGCCATCGCTCGATACGATGGCGGAGGCAATTGTCAAGCTGACCGTGGAATACCCGCGTGAGCTAGATGTGCTGATCGATGAAAGCGCTTTGCGGAAACATACCGAGTGCTGCTTCGAATTTCATCTTTGCAAACGACCCAAGACCGAAGCGCGCGTCCGCATTCCGGAAGGCCAGGCAGTCAGCAGTCTCAGCCCGCTGGAATTGCTCAACCAATATTTTGAATCCGCAAAAATCAAAGAATCAGAGGAACTGCAAAATCTGGCGCGCGATATTATCGCGGCAGACTCGCTGGATGCCTCCTTTTGAGAACTAAGCCTTTAAGCTGAAGCCGTGACATCGGACATCTTTTGTTGTAAACTCGCTCAACATTACTGCAAACCGAGGCGACCTCATGGAAAAAAAGCGAGCATCTCCCCCTACGTTCGTTGTCATTGTGTTTTTTCTGTTTGTGCTTTTGCATCAAACGGATAAGCTGCTGATCGGTTCTCTGCAACTACCTATTAGTAAAACATTTGGATTGAATGACTTGCAGTGGGGCTTTATCAATACCGGCGCGTTGATCGTGGGGACGATCTTCTATCCCATTTGGGGCTATTTATACGATCGTTATGCCCGCGCCAAGCTGCTTGGGCTGGCGTCCTTCATTTGGGGCGCGACCACCTGGTTGAGTTCCATTGTGACGTCCTATCCTGCCTTTGTTGCCACGCGTTCCTCTACCGGCATTGATGATTCTTCTTATCCCGGTCTGTATAGTTTGGTAGCGGATTATTTTGGTCCCAAATTGCGCGGCAAAGTGTATGGTGTGTTGCAGCTTGCCCAACCTCTGGGCTACTTGTTAGGCATAATCCTCGCCCTGCTTGTGGCACCACTGCTCGAGGATAAGATCTTCCACCTGGAAGGCTGGCGCACCATTTTTTTGGCAACGGGTTTCCTCGGCCTGATCATGGCGCTGTTGATCTATTTTGGCGTGCGGGATGTACCGCGCGGTCAAGCGGAACCGGAATTTCAGGAAGTGGCTGAGATGGGGCAGTTCCGCTTCAACTGGGAGGCATTGAAGGACGTATTGCGGAAGCGGACGATGTGGTTTATTTTTTTGCAGGGCTTTGCTGGCGTCTTTCCGTGGAATGTCATCACGTTCTTTTTCTTTGGCTATCTGATGACGGAGCGCGGGTATGATAACAATTCAGTCCTGTTGACCATGGGCCCGGTGGTGTTAATCCTAGCGGCAGGATACTTCATCGGCGGCGCGATTGGCGATTGGCTCTTCAGGCGTACCCTGAAAGGTCGCATTCTCGTATCCAGTGTCGGTGTTCTGTTGGGTGCAATCTTCCTTTTCTTTGCCTTGAACACACCTGTAGAAAATAAGACAACCTTCTTCATTTTGATGTGCCTCACGGCGTTATTCATGCCGTTTTCTTCTCCTAATGTTACGTCCACCGTGTTTGATATCAGCCTGCCCGAAATCCGTAGCTCTGCACAAGCCGTAGAGTACTTCATTGAAAACAGCGGCGCGGCACTTGCTCCTACGATTGCTGGCGCGATTGCCTTCTCCACGGGCAGTAAACAATATGCCATTCAGGTGGTTTGCATCACGGCCTGGATTTTGTGTTTCTTCTTATACCTGGGTGCCCTCTTCTTCGTCGACAACGACATCAAATCTTTGCATGCCCAGCTGGCGGAACGCGCCAAATCGATGTAAATCTTGTAGGGACGGGCGGCTGTCCGTCCCTACATTTTCACCCCACAGGAGCCATTAATCTCCAATGGTATAATTGGCGGGCTACTTGCTTGCCGTTAGGGTCATACGGTACTACGCAATTTCGCACGAAAGTGCTTTTCTTTGAAGGAGAACGACATGTCAGGTCATTCCAAATGGTCAACGATCAAACGCAAAAAAGGCGCAGCCGATGCCAAGCGCGGCGCTGTTTTCACGCGTCTCAGCCGTGAGCTGGTGATGGCGGCACGCGAAGGCGGCAGCGATCCCGATTCCAATTTCCGTCTGCGCCTGGCCATAGACAAGGCTCGCGCCGAGAACATGCCCAAGGACAACATCGAGCGTGCCATCAAGCGCGGCGCCGGGGAGGATAAGGACGCAGCGGCCTTTGAGCAGATCACCTACGAGGGCTATGCTCCGCATGGCGTGGCGGTAATGGTCGAGACGGTCACAGATAACCGCAATCGCACCATCTCCGATTTACGGCACGCCTTCAGCAAGGCGGGCGGGAACATGGCTGAGCCGGGCGCGGTCGGTTGGCAGTTCGAACGAGTTGCCTATTTCTCCTTCCCCGCCAGGGAGATGAATTTCGATAAAGCGTTTGAGCTTGGCATCGAATTGGGCGCCAACGATGTTGTCGAAGAGGATGGCAGCATCGAGATCACCGCTCCGGTCGAAGCCTTCAAGGTCATTGCCGACGCGTTGAATAAAGCCAAGGTGCACCCGGAGGAAGCCAACCTGCGCATGATCCCCAAGCAGGAAATGGAGCTGGACGCAGAAGATACCGTCCAGGTTCTCCGGGCGCTCGAGACCATTGAAGACCTCGATGATGTGCAGAACGTCTACTCGAATCTCAAGGTTTCTGACGAAGCGCTGGCTGCGCTCGAAGCTGCGTAATTTGTGTAAGGGCGACCGGCTGGTCGCCCTACTTTTTTATTATGACTCTCGCATTAGGAATTGATCCGGGCACCGCCACTACAGGCTTTGGGCTGGTCCGCGTCGAACCGGACGGAACGCTAGTTGCCGTTAAATACGGCGTGATCCTGACCCCCAAGGAAGCGACCGCGCCTTCCCGTCTCGGCATGCTATACGATGACTTACAGGCGCTGCTGAAAGAATATAAACCTGAGCTCGCGGCGGTCGAAAAATTATTCTTCTCCCGCAACGTGACCACTGCCATCGCGGTCGGACAGGCGCGCGGCGTGGTCATGCTGTGCCTGCACCAGGCAGGCCTGGAACCGTTTGAGTACACACCGAATGAAGTGAAACAGGCGGTTGCCGGCTATGGCAGCGCGGATAAGCGCCAGGTGCAGGAAATGGTGCGTGCGTTGTTGCAGCTTGACTCCATCCCAAAGCCGGATGATGCCGCCGACGCACTCGCGATCGCAATCACGCATTTGAATACAAAAAGATATGATTCCTATTCGTAGGGACAGGCGCCTGTCCCTACGACATTTACGGTAAAATTTAAAGATGATCGCAACTCTGCGCGGTGAAGTTTCTCAAATCGAAGAGAATGCCCTGATTCTCGAAGTGGGTGGCCTGGGCTTACTCGTTATTGTCCCCACGCCGCTCCGAACACGGCTTAAGATAGGTGAAGGACTTTTAGTGTACACGCATCGTGTTGTCCGGGAAGATGCGTTGACCCTCTATGGCTTTGAATCGCAACCTGACCGTGAACTTTTCAACATCCTGCTTGGCGTCGATGGTGTCGGACCAAAAGTCGCCTTATCGGTCTTATCCTCGATGACTTTGGATGCAATCCAACGGGCGGTGTTTGCCGATGAGGGTGATGTACTCAGCCGTGTCCCCGGCGTGGGAAAGAAGACGGCCCAAAAGATGGCGCTCCATCTAAAGGACAAGCTCAAACCGACCGACGCGCTGGGGCGAATTGCTGCCATGTCGGACACAGATGGGGAAGTGCTCGCTGCGTTGACAGCACTCGGGTACTCGGTCGTCGAAGCGCAGGCTGCGATCCAGGCCATTGCCAAGGACGCGCCGGACGACACGGAAGAACGATTAAGGCTCGCATTGCAATATTTTCAATAAGCGGTGGGCGGAGAAGATCCGCCCATTCGTTTTATAATTTGCACCCATGAGCGATGCCGAGCTACTCAAGCAATATGAGCCCGTTCTGCGGTTTGCGTAGAGTGAAAGATACTTTCCCATGGCTGTCGAGCCATATCTTGAAAAGTGTACGATCTTTCCGAGCGGACCACAGGGAGTTGTAGGGCTTCTGACAACTCTTTCAGGTGAATCGCTTGTTACGCGTATCGCCAAACTACAAAGTGGGGAGTATTACCTGCGATTTGTCAATGATCCGCTCATCGATTCGGATATTTGGATCTGGTGGGGAGCGCTGTCTGCTGCCGCGGCAAGCCTGAGTTGGTTCTTTCTGGGGCTGCGCGGGTTGGAAGGCGCGATCATTCTATCGCTGCTGGCCGCCATCATCATCTTTATTCAGGCCTCGCCAATCCGGGCGCGTTTTTTCCCGGCCGCGCTGGCTGCTCTTGTTTTCTTTGTACTGGAA
>DATHUN010000742.1:0-5108 GCA_035462205.1 Anaerolineales bacterium | reverse complement strand
CGCCGCAGCTTGCCAATCCCACGCTTGTTCACGCGCTGACCGCCAAGAACGCGCCACTGGTTTCCTTCCAGGAGGTTCCGCGCAGATTGGAACAGGTATATCTCAAAACGATGGCTGATGCGCAAGGAGCCTCCTATGCGGCGTAACTTGCAGGCAATCTGGATGGTGGCACGCCGCGAGTTCGTGGACCAATTTCGCGACTGGCGGATCGTTGTGCCCATGCTCTTGCTTGTGACCCTCTTCCCATTCATCGCCGACGATACAACCCGGCAGGCGATCACATTTATGAATCGGTATGGGGGAGACCTGATCCTTGATAACCTAATCCCGTTCGTTGTGCTGGTGATCGGGTTTTTCCCTCTTTCGTTCACATTGGTGGTAGCCCTCGAATCCTTCGTCGGCGAAAAAGAGCGCGGCACGATTGAGCCGCTACTAAGCTCCCCCTTAGAGGATCGCCATCTCTATCTTGGCAAATTACTGGTCGGGATCGCCACACCCCTGGTGTTCAGCTACGCCTCCATTGGAATTTATTTAATTCTAGTTGGCCGTCGCGATGTACAGTTTCCCGGCGCTTATATGTTGGCACTGATCTTGTTGCTTACCTTTGCACATGCGGTGTTGATGGTATCGTCTGCCATCGTAATATCCGTCCAGGCAACCACCATTCGAGCCGCAAACTTGCTTGCCTCTTTCGTCGTGGTACCGGTTGCATTCCTCTTGCAGGGAGAGACCGTGCTGATTTTTTGGGGCAATGAGGATGTGCTCTGGTATGCGATCGTCGCAGTGACGCTGTTGGCGGCACTGCTGGTTCGGCTGGGACTCTCTCACTTCCGCCGCGAATATTTGCTGGGCCGGGAGATCGATACGCTGAATTTTAAATTCATGGGACGAAGGTTTCGCCAACAGTTTGTGGGGAATGCAAAATCTATTTGGGGCTGGTATCATACCGAACTTCCGGCGACGTTACGACAGCTCCGTCAGCCACTCATGATTGTGGTTGCACTGGCAGTGGTTGCCGGGATTGCGAGTTATATGTGGGTGGTCCGCTACGTTCCCGCTTATATGAATCTCACGCCGGAACGAATTGACAATATTCGGACGTTTGTCTCGTCCAACTTAACCGATATGGACGATTTAAGCAGCCACCTTCCTGTGCCACTGCTATTCTTTCACAACGCCCGTACCACGGTCGCTTTCCTTTTGTTAGGTCTGGTTTCCTTTGGCACACTCGGACTGACTCTCTTTCTCGGTAATATCGCCTTGATTGGCGGTGTCATGGGCGCTGCCAGCCTTGTCGGCTATTCGCCACTTCTGACATTTGTTGCCGGTGTTCTTCCACACGGGATTTTTGAACTTAGTGCGGTTTTTCTTGCAACGGCTGCCATGTTAAGAGTCGGTGCACAGCTGGTGACTCCCCAGACCGATAAAAGTCTGGGTGAGATCTTTTTACTTTCTCTGGCGGATTGGTTCCGCATATTTATCGGTCTTGTTCTGCCCCTGCTGGTAATTGCTGCAATCATTGAAGTCTATATCACTCCGATTCTTATCCGTTTGGCATTCCCATATCTTTAACCCTGAGGCATAGATGCCAAAAGTCATTATTCTCGGTTCCTCGAATGCAGTCCCTTCTAAAGATCATGAGAACACTCACCTGATTATCCTTGGCAAAGAGCGCACGATTCTGGTGGATTGTGTGAGCAATCCGGTTGTGCGCCTCGAACAGGCTGGCGTGGATTTCAATGAGCTGACCGACATTGTCATTACCCATTTTCACCCAGACCATGTTTCCGGCGTGCCACTACTTTTGATGGATATGTGGCTGATGGGACGCACCAAGCCGCTGAATATTTATGGCTTGCATTACACGTTGGACCGCCTGGAGGACTTGATGGGATTTTATGGCTGGGCGGAATGGCCGCACTTCTTTTCTGTGGGATTTTTTCGTCTGCCTGAGGCAGAAATGGCATTCGTTATGGATTGTGAGGAATTCCATATCCAGTCATCGCCGGTCCACCACATGATTCCGACGATCGGATTGCGTATCGAATGTAAGAGCACAGACCGAGTCCTTGCCTACTCATGCGATACCGAGCCATGTGAGCAAACTGTCCGACTGGCAGACGGCGCAGATATTTTGATCCATGAAGCGGGCGGCGCATCATTTGGTCATTCCTCCGCTGAGCAGGCCGGTGAAATCGCTACTCGTGCAGAGGTAGGTAAGCTTTATCTTATTCATTATCCCACCGGGCGATTCGCAAACGGAAACATTGCCGCCGAAGCCAGCAAAACCTATAAGGGGGAAGTGATTGTCGCAAAAGATTTTATGACGATCGAAATATAAAATGTAAACCCCTCTCCATTCGAGAGGGGCTTTGCTTTACAAAATCACCAACCGTTAATATACGGTTCCCATTCCTGGTATTCCGCTAAATGCTTTCCAAAGATATAGGCAGCGTTTGCGGGCGGTTCCTTCGGGATGTGCAATAACCTCATGTGGACTTCCTCCACCCGGCGCCCGCCTTTGTGGTGGTTGCACTTCGGGCAGGCTGCCACAACATTTGTCCAGATGTGCTGCCCGCCCATATGGCGGGGAATCACGTGGTCCACGGTCAGTCCGCCATCCCGTCTTCCACAATACTGGCAGGTATAATTATCGCGTCGAAATACTTCGCGGCGGGTCAACTTGACGTGCGGGCGCGGGCGGTGAATCTGCGCCTCCAGCCGAATTACTGACGGTCGGGGCAGCAATTGTTTCACCGTCCGAATGTGTCCACGCCCATTGACCACCATGTCAGCCTTGCCCGAGAGCAATAAACCAACAGCCCTTCGCGTAGTACAAACATTGATCGGTTCAAAATTTGCATTGAGCACTAGTACCGGCTCGTGCATACTCTGCCTCCACAACAGGCAGGATTATACTGCTGATTTTTTGGAATCAGAAAACACTCTAATGCTCATGTTATGAAAGCGTCGCAGGAGAGAAAATGAAGATTCTGATCGCCGGAGGATCGGGTTTTCTGGGGACCGCCCTCAAGAACGTACTTTTTCACAGCTCTCATGAGGTGTTTATTCTTACGCGTGGCAGCTCCAGGGGCCGCAACCAGATCCATTGGGACGGAAAAACAATCGAGGGTTGGGGACACCTGGTTGACGAAATGGATGCCATCGTCCATCTCACGGGATATGGATTGGAACACTGGCCGTGGACGAAACGTCAGAAACAAAAATTTGAGGACTCCCGCGTCCTTCCGGGACGTGCATTGATCGCCGCTATGCAGCGCACATCGCGACGCCCTAAGGTTTTTCTGCAAAGTTCAGGCATCAATTACTACGGCTTACGCGGCGAAGCGATCGCGGATGAATCCACCGCCGCTGCAGACGACTTTCTCGCTCAGTTAACTGTCAAATGGGAAGCTGCTACTCAACCTGTAGAAGAGCTGGGTGTGCGCCGCGTGGTGACGCGCAGCGCGGTTGTCTTAGCGCGGAAGGGAGGGTTATTTCCTCTGATGGCTCTGCCGATCCGCTTGTTTTTTGGTGGTAAGCTTGGGGACGGCTCCCAAGCCATGCCTTGGATCCACCTTGCTGACGAGGTCCGTGCTATGAAATTTCTTCTGGAAAATGAAGAAGCTCGCGGCGCGTACAACTTAATCGCGCCCACACCGACCTCAAATACAGATTTCATGCGCGCGATTGCCAGAGCTTTACATCGTCCGTTTTGGTTTCATGTCCCCAAATTTTTGCTACGACTCGCTCTTGGTGAGATGAGCGTGCTGATCACCGAGGGACGCTATGCCAGGCCTCGGCGTCTTCTTGAAGACGGGTTTGAATTCAAATTTCCCCGTATCGATGAGGCGCTTAGCGATATATTTTCTAAATAACAATAGAACGCAAGCTGTTTCCCAATTAGAACATATGTACTATAATTATCGATCTGACTTAATCCAAAATGAAAGGAGTGTCAGTCAATCCCACAGATTGGCGTGGAGTTTAAGACTGACAGCTATTTGATGAAAAAAACCGTATTGTTACTCACACTACTTTTGGTTGCCTGCTCTCCATTTGTTCCAACACAAGCGAATCCGGGCTCCATAACCCAAGTGCCCACTGCTTATATTGACTCCTCGTATCCGACCGTACAAGCCGCGCCGGCAGTCGTCAGCCAGCTTTCCAGTGGAATTGAAGTCCGTGCGGATCGTGCCTGGCGCGACGGCAAACAAGTCAACGTGGATGTATGCTTCACTCTGCTCGACGTCTCCGATTGGTCGATCTCGGAAGCCAGTCTGCAATATCCTGGCGGAACTCTTGCCGATTTTGGTTCCACGATGGTCAGCCTGCAGGAACCTGTTGAAGGGCAATCTGGTATCCGTTGTGACACGCTTTCGTTCCTCAATGTTCCTCCGGATGCTGATCTGTCGAACGTCACCGTCACCGTGAATGCAATTGCTGCTCTGCCGCGCCCCGACGATTATTGCACCATCTACATGCCGAAAATCCAGCAAGCACTGATCGAGCGCGGCATCGCCATCACCCTGAACTGCTCCGATGTCAATGGGGCGCAGATCATGCAAATTGCAGGCAAGCCTGACTCGATGTCCCAGGAAGACGCGGAGAAAATTGTCTACAGCGACGAGTTTTACACCATCAATGGACCTTGGTCGTTTACCTTCAATCTTGGGCAGTGATGCTGCCCACAGCGCTGCTTCCCGTGTATAATTGCTGTATGTTGAGTTTGAAGTCTGTCCGCAAATATTATTACACCCACCCGTAGGATTTGCGGTGGTGTGTTCAGAACGCGCCCTCACCATCGCGGGCGCGTTTTTGTTTGTAAATTTATGGAGCTAGATAGCATCCTGCTCTAGCGGAGGTTGATATGAACATCGAAGAACAAGTGGAGCTCCTCATGCAGGGCACCGAATACGGTGATGAGGAATTAAAAAAGGCGATGACCAATGAGTTACGCCAGCGTCTTTTAGACGCTCAGAAGGAGGGTAGACCATTACGCGTCTACTGTGGCTATGATCCTACCTCCACAGATCTGCATTTGGGACATACGATCACCATGCGTAAACTCCGTCAGTTCCATGACATGGGGCATGATGTGACATTCC
>DATHUN010000741.1:0-2623 GCA_035462205.1 Anaerolineales bacterium | reverse complement strand
ATAGTCCGTTGATGAAACTGAGAATTGTTCAGATGCTGACCGAGGATCATGAGGGAAATGCTTCTAATGCTTTGCGTGCCTTGTTGCGCAAAGCCGTAGATCAAGTCAAGCCGGAAGGTGAACGTCGTTTTACCAGCGAGTGGATCCTCTATAACATTTTGGAAATGAAATTCATTGAAGGGCGCAAAGTGCGTGAAGTGGCGGGGCGGTTGGCTATGTCCGAAGCCGATCTTTATCGCAAGCAGCGAGTCGCGGTAGAGGCCGTCGCGCGAGCGATTCTCGATATGGAACAGAATGAAGCAATAAAGCTAGGAGATGCATATGACAGCCAATAACAGTAACACGAAACGTAGGTACAACAACACAATGCCTGCCACTGACGAGGGTTGGTGGGAATCGGTGTTAGCAGAAGAAAGGCTTCATGCGCCTGTTCGCCCAAAACAGGTAGTTAAGCCTAAACCGGTCCTCGAAGCCAGCGTACAGCAGGTGCACGAAACTCTTCCCGTGCAAGCGGATTGGGATGCCGTCAAGGAGCTGTACGCTACCGATCGAATTGTCACGATGAAAGTGACCGGTCACAATCGTGGTGGTCTGCTTGTGGAAGGAGATTCGCTTTCCGGTTTCGTTCCTTTCTCGCATTTGATTGAACTCGCTGGGAAAGACCAGGAGACCGATCGCGATCTAAGCCTGGAATCCTACCTGGGAAAATCCCTTAACGTGAAGGTTATTGAATGTCTGCCCGAGGATGGCCGCGTAGTCTTCTCGGAGCGCGCCGCATTGGCAGAGCCTGGCAAACGTTCGGAACTCTTTCAGAGTCTTGTGGCGGGATCCCAGGTAACAGGGATTGTCACAAACATTACTGATTTCGGTGTATTTGTTGACCTGGGTGGCGTGGAAGGTCTCATCCACGTCTCCGAGCTGTCATGGGGACGGGTCTCGCATCCGAACCAGATTGCTTCGCTCGGGCACGAGATTCATGTGCAGGTGCTGGATGTTTCGGTGGAACGCTGTCGTGTTGCGCTCAGCCTCAAGCGCATGACCCCCAACCCCTGGGAGCATGCCCTGACAGATTTTCCAGCGAATGCTGTCTTGCCCGCTGTTGTGACAACGATCCTTTCCTATGGAGCATTCGCACGGATTGACGCCGGCGTGGAAGGCCTGATCCACGCCTCCGAGATGCCTCTGGATGCCAATCAAACTCCTCGTGATATTCTAAAAGAAGGACAGCCAATACAGGTTCGCGTATTGCACGTCGATCCTTCGCATCAGCGGATGGGATTGAGTATGCAATTATCTACGAATGTCTAATCCTACCGAAGAACAGATCTACGACTCAGAGGTACGAGGCGATTGGCTTGATCGCCTCGCAGGTGTCAACCAGCACTTTGGCCGTTTCCTGCGTGATGCAGTCGGAGTGCTGCTGATCGCGTTTGCGCTGATGTCAATACTTGCCCTGGCGGGCTATACCCAAGGGATGCTTCTTATCCCTTGGGCAGCATTGCTTTCGCTATGGTTCGGTTGGGGTTCCTACGTTATTGTCTTGGCAATTGCCTATGTGGGGTTTGTTGTCCTGCTCCGTGATGGATTTTCTATCAGCTGGGGACGACTCTTTGCACTAGAGATCGCCTCTTTCCTGACCCTTGCCTTGTTCGCGGCGATGCGAGGCAATTCGCTCATCCGTGCTGAATCTGGCATGGACGGCGGACGGATTGGCTGGGGCTTGGTCACGCTCTTTTGGAAGATTGGCGAATATCCAGGCACGATTGTTTTGTTCATTCTTTGGTTGCTGGCATTGATGACGGCGTTCGGAGTCTGGGCAGCGATCGAGCGTGGACTCGTAAAATTGGCCGGTGAAAACCAGCCGATCGAGGTGGCGATCCAGCCCGAGGTCCAGCCAGAGCTGGTGGAAGAAGTCAAACCGGATGTGCCAGCCAAGAAAAAGTCCGCTATTCCGCTTCCCCCTGAATTCAGCAAGGCCCTCAAAGTCTCTGAGCACCAGGATAAAAAGCCCGCCGCGCCGCGCGAACGAGATGATCGTTTGCCCTCCCTGAACATTTTGCTCGCCGACCAGAACACCCGCCCGGATGAACGGACGATCAACCAGACCGCAGGTATGATCGAAAAGACGCTCGCAGAATTCGGCATTGTGACAACAGTTATTGGTTTCCGCGTGGGGCCGACGATCACACAATTTGCTGTTCAGCCTGGTTTCATGAAGCGGGGCAGTTCCACGGAAGAGGAAGCGCAGCAGATCAAAGTCCGTGTTGCGCAGATTGCTTCGTTACAAAAGGACCTTGCGCTCGCGCTTTCGGCCGAACGCTTGAGAATTGAAGCACCCGTACCAGGCAAGCCCTATGTGGGAATTGAAGTGCCGAATTCGCACAGTTCGGTGGTTCGTATGCGTTCGATTTTGGAAACAGAGGTGTTCCACAAGATTGGAAAGCCACTCGCGATGGCATTAGGGCGGGATGTCTCAGGTCAACCGGTGGTTGCGGATCTGTCACGGATGCCGCACTTGCTCATTGCCGGTGCAACTGGCTCCGGAAAATCGGTTTGTATTACCGCGATTGCCGCCTGCTTGGCGATGAATAACTCGCCGGAAGATTTGCGCATGGTGATGATC
>DATHUN010000740.1:0-1828 GCA_035462205.1 Anaerolineales bacterium | reverse complement strand
GAAGGATTTCCTTCACACCGGCCGGTTTTTTCTGGATCAGATCGCGGCTGAGCATATCAGCATATTGACGGATGGCCTGCTCGCGGGCAGCCGATTCGATCACATTCCGCTGACGTTCTATTTGATCGCTTTCAAGCTTGGCAACCTTTAACCAGGTCGTTGACCAACGACTGATGATGGTTTCATCGATAAGAGGATTGAGGATCAGTCCACCCACGCTCACGTTCAGGACCTTCAAGCCGCGCTCCTGCAAAAGCTTATATTCTGCACTGGGAATTTTCCCTGCGCCCCGCACACCATGATCGTCGAGAATATCTACTTCCGGCTGGGTCAATCGTGCTTTGACCAATTCATTGATCACTTGCAGAGCAGTCCTCTTTTGTGGTTCTAAGGTGGCTCTGGGACTCGAGGAGATTTTGGAATCCAGCGGAATCGATTGGCTTCCATTGCCAGCACTGTTCTCTTCCAGGGATTTCAACATACGAGCCATGAACATGTTTGTCTCATGCAGCATGGATATAAAGGTATTGCGCATTCTCTGGCTGTTAGCAGTGACACGGATGGGTCGGTGTAAGGGGTCGATCTCTTCCGCAGTGGGTTGCGGCATTTGCGGCGTTCCGGCAGGCACAACTTGGGTGGGCATGAACAATTCGTCTAATGTGAACTTGCCGGCATACTCGCGCCAAACGTCTACCGCCAGGAGGATAGGCAACTGGTTCCACGCCACACGGTGACGGGGCGAATCCGGTGCCGCCATTGGATTAATACCTTCTCCCAAGATGGCTTTGCGGATGGCTTCCTTGTCTTTCTCCTCCAATTCTCTATCTTGCTTGGTGACGCCTTTCCGATACCCGAAACGTGATCCTGGTTGCCCCGGTTTAGGAAATCCTGTATCCACCCGGAAGGTGACCGAAATTCTTGGAACGACTTCAATTCCATCGCGCGTCAACGCGCTGACCTGCTTGCGGCGGTCCTGGATCTGGTTGTACTCCTCATCGCTTTGGGAATCGGTCTTCGCATCAAAGGGACGATCTGATTCCTTCGGTCCAAGCGAATGCGATTGAATATGCAGGTCAATGGTCCCGGCAATAAACTCACTGGTTCCAATAAAATAGACTCCCGGCCCCATGGTTTGTTTGATCGATACGGGTGTGCGAGTCACCGCCGCGCTGGCTGAATCGAGCCAGACCACACCAGGGCCGCGTTTGAGTCGTTCCCCCGAATGCTCCTTGATAATGCCGTTTTCAACGAATAACGCGGGACCATGTGCCCCGGCGAGACGCGTGAGTAGGCGGCTGAAGATCCTCCAACGGTCGCGTAAGGATTGGACAGGTAGCACGAACTGGGCGAAGAATGCCATCCAGAGTAAAAGCAAAAGGGGAAAAAGGCAGAGCAGGTCAAGGACGATATCGAAGATGCTGGCTTCTACTCCACCCATGCGCCGAATCTGCCAGCCATACGCAACCAATAAAATCGCCAACCAGCCAGCGATGTAAAACCACGGCTTCCTGTAAAAAGGGGTCTCATCCATCTGCACAAGTATTATAACAACAATTGGAAGAGCGATTAGAACCGCTGCAACCTAGAGTACGATGGACAAACAGGAATTTGCATAGTCATTTGACGAAGATTTTTATGACATCTTTGTCTTGACAATGCAAAATGCAACCGTATATACTGTTTGCAACGGTTTTGCAATGCGACTAGCATATGTTAAGGCGGGTCAGGTGGTCCTGTGACGGCACAGAGTATCTTGAATTTGTGCCATCCTCTGAAATCCGATGCATAGGTCAGAAGAGGGTATTTTGTTAGAAAGGGAGGTTTCTAT
>DATHUN010000739.1:0-13259 GCA_035462205.1 Anaerolineales bacterium | reverse complement strand
ATATCGCCTCGGCGCATTTATTTGCAAGACCACAATTGGTCCGGCGCGTAACAACAGCGAAGTTTGTCCCGTATTTTATTTTTCGGGATCCACGTGATGTGGTCGTCTCGCATGTTTTTTATGTGACAGATATGGAAGCGCGGCATGTGCATCATGAATATTACGCCTCCCTGCCAGATTTCAATGCCCGGCTGAACGCCAGCATCTTAGGCAGACCGGATGCCGAGGTGGAATTTCCCGATATTGCTACACGCTTCAAGCCTTATCTGGGATGGCTCGAATGTCCCGAAGTATTAATCATTCATTTTGAGGACTTGATCAACGAGCGCGCCGCGGCCCTTTCCCATATCCTGGATCATCTCTTAGCACGGATCGCGCTCGCTGCGCCCCGACAGGCAATTCTCGAGGCGTTAGAGTCTTCGATCAATCCGAAGCGTTCTCCCACCTTCCGTTCGGGCAAGACCGGCGAATGGAGAAAGCATTTTAGCGACAAACATAAAAGAATCTTTAAAGATGTAGCAGGTGATTTGTTAATTCGTTTAGGATATGAGAAGGATAATAATTGGTAGGGAACGGAACTACCCTGCGAGTACAATAGATTGTGCCTTTCCATAAAATGCCATGAAATGCTCTGTCATTATCCGTGCCTATAATGAAGAAAAGCATATTGGACGTTTACTAGAGGGAATCAAACATCAAACGGTCGATGATGTCGAAATAATCCTTGTCGACTCGGGCTCGACGGATTCCACGGTCGAGATCGCTGAATCGCATGGGGCGCGCGTGGTTCGGATCCCCTCGGAGGAATTTACGTTTGGCCGATCGCTCAATACGGGTATCCGGGAGGCGACACGGGAGTATCTCATCATCGCCAGCGCGCATGTGTACCCCGTATATCCGGACTGGCTGGCATCGCTTTTACATCCCCTTCTCGATAACAAGACTGCCCTGTCGTATGGCAAACAGCGGGGACCCCGCTCTGCTAAATTTTCGGAGCAACAGATATTTGAGCAATGGTTTCCGGAGACGAGCAATCTCCGTCAGAGGACCGCCTTCTGCAATAATGCCAATGCTGCCATACGAAAAAGTCTGTGGCGGAAAAACCCATACGATGAAACCCTGACCGGGCTGGAGGACCTCGCCTGGGCAAAATGGGCAAAAGAGCAGGGCTATGCCATTGCTTACGTCGCTGAGGCGGAAGTAGTCCATATCCATCACGAGACGCCCCACGCCGTGTTCAACCGTTATCGCCGGGAAGCGATGGCGTTCAAACGAATCCATCCCGAAGCCCACTTCAGCATTTATGACTTTCTGCGCCTGACTGCCACCAACATCGGCAGCGATCTATGGCAGGCGGCGCGTGGACACAAGCTGTGGCAGAATCTATTTTCGATCTTCTGGTTCCGGCTGATGCAATTTCATGGCACGCGGCTGGGACACCGTGAAGCCAGCCTCATCACACCGCAACTGCGCGAGAAGTTTTATTATCCGAGGCCGAGAAAACAGCGCGAGGAAACCAAGCGAGAAATCGAACCGATCCAGTATCAGAAGTAAGGAGAGTAAACGGAACAGAACTGGAAGTTCGCGGGTTCAGCGCAGAAAGAAGAGCCGTTCGAAATCAAAGGCGTGGATGTGTGGAGTCAGGGCTGGAGGTGATGGAAGGAAAGCAGGTACAGGTGCACGATCCTGTGCCAGGCTTACATGTTTCGGGTCTTTTGCATTCAGGATGACGATCAAAGAATTGAATTTGCGGCGGGTGAATTTTCCCCGGGCACTGGGGGATTTTATACAATAGTCTAATATTCATAGCCGGGATTTTACAAAGTCATGTGCAAAAAGCATGACTTTTTTCTTATCCCATTTCATGCATGACTAAGACGACTTAATTCGTCTCTTAATCGCCAAATGTATCGTTATACAGTGGGGTCTCATTGATTGGTGAACTACAAAACGGACCCAATTCAGGTTTGCAAGGAGAAAGATATGAGAAGAATACCCTTTTTAGGCGTTGTCTTAACCTTGGCTTTGGTTTTGGCTGCCTGTGCACCGGCAGCCGCGACACAGGTGCCCACGCTTCCGGTCCCGGTCACAGGAGACACGGCGAGGCCGGCTGTAGTAAACACCGTGACTGCCGCAGCACCTGCGGCAACTGCGACGAGCGCCGCTCCGGCCGAGTCACCTACTGCTGAAACGATCACGGATACCGCCGCGACAGGAACCGCAGCAACTGCAGGACCTGCCACAGACGCTAGTGTCCGGATTGGCGCCTCCACAAGCACAAGCGTCCCTGAGCCGTTCCTCGTCGATCAAACCGGTCGCGCCCTATATCTATTCACCGAGGATGAGCAAAACAGCGGAACCAGCGCCTGTACGGATGACTGCGCGACAACCTGGCTGCCTGTCATTGTGAAAGGAGTACCGACTGCAGGCTCAGGCGCAAATACAGGCATGCTCGGCACAATCAAACGTGAAGACGGCACACTGCAAGCCGCTTATAACGGCTGGCCCCTCTATTATTACTCTGGTGACCGGGGCATCGGCGCCATGAATGGACAGGGAGTGGACAATAGCTGGTTCCTGGTCTCGGCTACAGGGAATGCCATCCAGCAATAAACGAAAAGGCTCAAATTGCACTTCTCTCGGTACATGTGGGAAGTATACAAACAAAAATAAAAAGACCTCTCGCATCGAAGCGAGAGGTCTTTTTGCTGGAACACATTGGGTAGTAATAGCGTCTTATCGTTTGCTAGTCATTTGAATGGAGACGTCTATGTTTAACAGCTACTTCAAAAAACTTCTTATCCCCGTGTTGGCAATGATTCTTATTCTTGCCTGTGGTCCTTTCGCGGCGGCAACCCCGCAACCGGCTGCCACCCTCGCCGCCCTCTACACATCAGCGGCGGAAACGCTGAATGCTATGTCGACACAGGGATCGTATACGGCTACCGTCCAGCCGCTGGGCACGCCGACCTTGGCTATCGGCTCACCGTCCTCAACGCCGCTAGTGCTGCAGACGGCTACCACTGTTCCCCAGTTACCACCCGTCACCCGCTGTGACGCCGCCGACTTTATCGATGATATTACCTACCCGGATGGCTCTGTCGTCGCCTTGGGAGGTTCATTCACAAAGATTTGGCGGGTGAAAAATATCGGTACCTGCACGTGGAATACTTCTTACGCGGTAGTGTTTGTCAGCGGAGAAAGATTTGATGCCGCGAACTCCGTTGCCTTGCCGGGCACCGTCCGGCCAGGTGAGTCCGTGGACATCCCGGTCAACTTAACGGCGCCCACAAGAGGGGGCAGCTATGTTGGATACTGGAAACTGCGCAACCCGTCCGGCGCGTTATTCGGGGTGGGAGCCAGCGACGCCAGCATGTATGTCGATGTGAGAGTGACAGGCTATACCGTTAGTGCCTATGACTTCCTTGCCAAAGCCTGTGAAGCCTCCTGGACAAATGGGTCTGGCGACGATCTTCCCTGCCCAGGCACGCAGGGAGATGACAATGGCTTTGTGGTCGTGCTGAATTCCCCGAAACTGGAAGATGGTAAATCCATCGGCAACGCTTTACTTACGTATCCGGAAAAGGGAAACAATGGGCTGATCACTGGTCAATATCCGAAGTTCAGGGTAGAAACAGGTGACCGCTTCCAAGCGTACATCGGCTGCTTGCAGAATGCCAATGATTGTGACATGATCTACCGCTTGCAATACCAGATCGGCAACGGCGACATCAAGACCCTCGGTCAGTGGCGTGAGGTGTATGAAGGCGAAAGCTACCCCGTGAACCTCGATCTATCCTTCCTGGCAGGACAAAACGTCAAGTTCATCTTCACGGTATATGCCAATGGCTCTTCGCACGAGGACTTTGCCCTGTGGATCACGCCGCGCATCACGCGCCAAAGCTCCCAGCCGCCGACCTCAACTCCGACAGCTACGCCGACGGCTACCCCAACCAAGTCGTATCCGTAAACGGCAGGCTGTTTACACGGGTAAACGCAGTATAATGATGCTGGAAATACCACTGGGAATGTTCCAAGGGCTGGTATTTCCAGCATCACATTGACCGTAATTCCTCGGAGGTACACGTATGTTTGTTCGAAAATCCCTGCGGCAGGTCGCCTTCACATTGGTACTATCTGCTCTTATGCTGGCCGCCTGCAATATGGGAGCTACCCCCCCCGCTACGGTGGATGTTAACGCCGTCAATACCGCCGCGGTGGCAACTGCTATGGGACAACTTTCGGCACAATTTACCCAGACTGCTCTCGCTGCTCCTCTCACACCCATCCCAACCAATACCGCCATGAACCTTACTACGGCTGTGCCAGCCACTGCTGGTAGTGCAGTTGCTACGAGCGGGTTACCCACTCTATCGTTCAACAATACACCAGTTGGCTCAGCCATTCCTGGTTTCACGCAGCTGGCTTCTTCGCCCATCCCGCCTGCCTCTGGTTCGGGAAGCACCGCCTCAGGTTGCAATGATGCCCTCTTTCTTGGCGAAACTCTTCCCGATAAATCGGAAGTACAAGCCGGTAAAGATTTTAGCAAATCTTGGCAGCTTCAGAACAATGGTACCTGTAAATGGGATATTGGCTATGTGTTCGCCTTCTTGGCGACGGATTCCACCAGCGGGATAGCGGGGTATGATGTTGCTATCAAAAATACAGATGAGACAACTCAGCCCGGACATTCACAGACTTTCGTGGTCAAACTGGTTGCTCCCACGACCCCTGGGGAATATTTCGGTTATTGGAAACTTAAAGATAAGGAAGGAAAGTTCTTTGGTCCTCGTGTCTATCTAGACATCATCGTAAAATAACAGCATATCCTATGAAAACAAAACTAACCCTATTTGTTCTCCTGTTCCTCTTGCTGACCTCATGTACTGGGGGAGCTCCTCCCGCCCCCACGGTGGATGTCAACGCGATCAACACAGCCGCAGTGGCAACTGCCATGGGACAGCTTTCAGCGCAGTTCACCCAGACTGCCCTCGCTGCCCCGTCCGCCACCGCCATTCCCACCAATACTGCTGTCTCTCTTACGACCCCGGTCGGCGGCAGCCCAGTTGCGACTACATCCGGTGCTCTTCCGACGGTATCGTTCAATAGCACGCCGGGGGCCTCACCCATTCCAGGTTTCACGCCCTTGGCATCGCCTGCGGCTCCATCCGGACCAACCGCATCA
The DNA here is from genome assembly GCA_035462205.1 of Anaerolineales bacterium. GTDB lineage: Bacteria > Chloroflexota > Anaerolineae > Anaerolineales > Villigracilaceae > Defluviilinea. The sequence continues at coordinate 8,074 of DATHUN010000739.1, read as the reverse complement.
TTAGGGGATGCATGCAACAATAACGTGTTTGAGGCGGATATTACCATCCCGGACAATTCCATTATGAAACCCGGCGAGGATTTCATAAAGACGTGGCAGGTTCGCAATACAGGCACCTGCACCTGGGATGAAGGCTACGTACTCGCCTTCATCGGCGGTGACAGGGCGATTGATCCCACCAACTATGAATTTAAGAAGTCCAGTGACTTTGTTGCACCGAACACATCGGTCCAACTTAGTATTCCACTGACAGCACCCCTCACGCCTGGCACATACCAGGGTACCTGGAGAATGCAAAGCGATTCCGGTTACTTTTTTGGCACGCCGCTAACAGTCATTATCGAAGTCAAGAAGTAATCCAGGTAAACAAAAGATTGGATGACATTATGAAGTATAAAATGCCCTTTGTTACTCTCATTGCCGTCCTCGTCCTTGCCGCCTGTGGTGCTGCCACGCCGGCTGCGGGAGAGCCGACAACGGACGTGGCTGCCGTGCGGACCTCTGCAGCCAGCACGGTGATCTCACAGTTCACACTCACAGCCGCTGTATTTACCCCGGTGGTTGCGGCTCCGACCGATACCCAGGCTCCCGAATCTTCTCCGGCGCCTGAGGCGACCGCCACGCAGACAACGCTTCCTGTCGCCCAGGTAACCAACGCCGAAGGGACCGTCGTGGACTTGTGCGACAAATATTCCTGGGATCCCGCCTCCGTAGATGTTAACGTACCAGATAACACCACCATGTCTCCGGGACAGGATTTTGTCAAGACCTGGAAGATCAAGAATATCGGTTCCTGCACATGGGATGCCGGATACAAGCTGGTCTTCAGTTATGGCGACGATGAATTGAAAGGGGAGGCGCAGCCCTTATCGGCAGCAATTGCCCCCCAGCAGGAAGTGGAAGTTTCCGTACAATTTACTGCTCCTGACCTGCCCGGCTCATATTTTAGTGTCTGGACCATGCAGAATCCGAGAGGCATCACCTTTCTAGGAAACGACAACAAGGCTTTATACGTCAAGATTGTTGTCCAGTAAGACTTGACTCCCGATTTGAAGCAAGCGATTAAAGACAAAGCACGCCAGCTGGGATTTCTCCTGGCTGGCGTTACAACTCCTGAACCACCCCCACATTTCTCCACATTCGAACACTGGCTCGCTCAAAACCATCATGGCACGATGGAGTACCTCGCAGCTCAGCGTTCCCGCGCCCGCCGCGCTGACCCGCGCACGATTCTGCCGGAATGCAAATCCATTCTTGTGCTGGCAACACCTTACAGCCCGCCTCGCCCTTCAAGTGGCCGGGGTTCAGACGTGGGCGGAAGAGTCGCTGCCTACGCCCAAGGTGATGACTATCACAACATCCTCCCCGCGCGAATGGAAGAACTGGTCCGATTTATCGAGGCGCAGGTGGGAGGTCCAGTCAAGAACCGCTGGTACACCGATACGGGTCCTCTACTGGAGCGCGATCTTGCCCAACGGGCAGGCATCGGCTGGATCGGGAAAAACACTTGTCTGATTCATCCAAAACATGGATCTTATTTTCTGCTTTCCGAAATCCTTCTCGATCTTGATCTCGAACCGGATAAACCGTTTGTCACCGACCATTGTGGTACATGCACGCGCTGTATCCAGGCCTGCCCCACGGATTGCATTTTGCCCGACCGCACGATCGATGCTCGCCGTTGTATCTCGTATCTCACCATCGAGCTCAAGGATGACATTCCCTTGGAGCTGCGCGAAAAGATGGGAGATTGGATTTTTGGATGCGACATCTGTCAGATGGTCTGTCCATGGAACCGATTTGCCCAGGAGGGCGACCCTGCTTTGGAAAGCACACGATCATCTCAGTCCCTGATCGAGGACATGGCGCTCAAGACCGTGGAATTTAATCAGCACTTCAGAGGGAGCCCGGTCAAACGCGCCAGGCGACGCGGTTACCTGCGCAACGTCGCGGTGGCTCTCGGCAACACAGGTGATATGATTGCCTTACCTGTTTTGCAGCAAGCTTTGAACGATGAAGAATCCATGGTTCGTGAACATGCTCAATGGGCAATAGAAAAAATTCAACAACGCGTAGTGCCGGCCCGCCAAGAGAAACTATCAAAGTATGATTCCTCGTAAAGGGTCACCGCTGCTCATCGCCACCAACAACCAGGGCAAGATCAAAGAACTGCACGAACTGCTCGATGATCTGGAACTTGAGCTGGTCACACCTGTGCAGCTCAACCTGGACCTCGAGGTCATCGAAGATGGACTCACCTACGCCGAGAACGCGGCCAAGAAAGCCGTTGCCTTCGCTCAAGCCAGCAGACTCATCTCTCTGGCTGACGACTCCGGTCTTGAAGTGGACGCGCTCGGTGGTGAGCCCGGCTTGTATTCGGCGCGCTACGGTTCGACGAACGGTGAAAAACTCTCCGACGCGGGTCGGCGTCACTATTTGCTGCAAAAATTACGAGATCGACCTCGCCCTTGGACTGCGCGCTTCCACGCCACAATTGCAATTGCAATTCCTCCTGGTTATGTCACCCTGAGCGAAACGAAGGGTCTCGGCGAAATTCAGGCAGCGACTCTTCAGTCGCTACGCTCCCTCAGAGTGACAAATGATAATGTTTACCTTGCCGAAGGCTGGTGTAAAGGCGAGATTGTCCCTGCAGAGTGTGGCACCGGCGGCTTTGGCTACGATCCTATTTTTCTTTTGCCTGACATGGGGAAAACCATGGCAGAACTGAGCATGGATGAAAAAAACCGCCTCAGCCATCGGGCGCGGGCGGTGATGAATGCAATACCAATTTTGAAAACGCTCTTAAGAAAAAGTAGTTAATATAAGGCGAATATGATCGTGCCTCTATCTTTTCGCACGATGCAGCCGATCTGCCGCTTCCTCGGTGAGCGGAATATAGACTTGAATCCTTGTCCCTTTGCCTGGTGCAGAATCGATATTCAATAAACCGTTCACCAGCTCGGTGCGCTCACGCAGGTTGACCATACCCAGGCTGCCGCGTTTGTCATAAGATTTGTTCACCGCCTCCACGTCGAAACCCAGACCATCATCCTCGATGTCGAGTAGAGCGATCTCTTTTTCAAACGAGCGCAGCCGTACCCAAATATGTAAAGCATTGGCGTGTTTACGCGCATTGTTGGTCGCTTCTTCGATGATGTAGAAGATCACACCCTGCTTTCCCATTTCCATATCTTCCAACACTTTTTCATCGACGTTAATGATTACATTCTGATTATAGGTCTCGCGCATCTTTTCTGCTATCGCCTCCAGGGCAGCCGTCAGTCCCTGTGACTCGAGGATCAACGGCCGCAGTGTGAACAGCATATGGCGCACTTCCTTGGTCGTGCGGTGCGCAAGCTCCTCGATCTTTTCGAGTTCCTCTTCTGTCCCTTTCACATTCTTCTTCATCATGCGCCGCGCCAGGTTGATGCGCATCGCGATCGCGGCGACTGATTGGGTGGGACCATCGTGCAGGTCACGCGCCAGTTTTTTGCGCGTCTCCTCCTGCACCTCCACCATCCGCTCCTTCTCCTCAACCAGATCTTGGTACAACCGCGCATTTTGGACCGCGATCACTGCCTGCCGGCCGATGATATCCAAGAGACCGCGCCGTTCCTTGCTAAAGTAGTTCGGGTCCGGATGAGCGAAGAGCATCGCCCCATAGACGTTAAATCCGCTTCGTAAGGGGAAGCAATAGGCAGACGAGCACGAGCGTAAAGCGATGATCCGTCCCAGTTCCGGGTCATAGCCGACGTCTGTAGTGAGGATTGCCTCGCCCCCGTCGAAGATACGTTTGAGGATGCCTTCCTGCCCGCGCAGTTGCACACGCATATCCGCATTCGTGAAGCGCCGTGCCGAACCGACCTGCATGTCGTCATCCTGGTACAAGAATACCGCACTGACCAGTTTTTCGTCTACAACCTGTTCCTCAGGATCCGGCGTGGGATTCAGCGCCGTATACCCCAGATCCAGGGCTGAATCGAGCACACGTTTGTAACTGAGGGTCGCCGTCAAGGTAGAGGTCAGCTCATAGATGGCGCGCAGTCGCTCGCTTTCCATTCGGCGGCGGCGTTCGTCAGCATCCACACGGATATGTCGCTGACGACGCAGACGGCGCATCAGGTAATTTCCGACAAGCCCACTTGTGATGCCCAATAGCACCGTCAGGAGAATACTGCTGAGAGCCGGCGTATCCACAGGTCGCTGAAAAAGATTGCTGGCAACGACATACTGGAATGCGGCAAAGGCAATGGCAACTGCAAACGCGCCCCACATTTCAAAATACACCGCGCCGGTCAGAATCGGCATCAGCCCGATCCATGCTGCTGGACCCGCCACACCACCTTGTATCAAGAAGAAGACCGCCGCAAGCACAAAATCCACGGCGAGCAGAACTTGGCGGTGATAGTTCCGTAAGCGGATGCTCATACCCGCCAGCATGCTCAGAATGGAATTCCAGACGAGCATCAGCAATAACGGACCAAAGGGCATGCCTTTCAATTGTTCAGTGGAAGCCAGGAAAATAATAACGCCGACCAGCACGATCCAACGCAGGGATACGGCAAACCAGTCGGCGATATACGGGCTATCAAAGCGACGCATGGATTAATGATACTCGAAAATGCTTCCCCTTGATTTCATACGGACATTACAGCTAAATTTCATATCCCATACGAGTTAGATAGGGTCTGAGTTTTTCCGTAAGGATTGCCTGTTCTTCGGGGCTAAAAGACTCACGAAAGCGACCGATCTTGCCCTTATAGAAATGCAGACCCTGCTGCCCCTCCGCTTCCCCGGGACGATAGCTCTCGATCACTTTTTGGACATCGGGATGACTCCCGTTTAATTTGAGGAACTCAATCAGACGCGCCACCTGGTCATCATAATTTATGAGCAAGTCTTCGTAACGTGCGATGAGAACATTCTTCTCACGCGTCCACTTTTCCCAGATATGGACATATTCCATGATGAAGTCGAGACTTTTCTGGAAGTCGGTCAGATGCGAAAAAGCATTGGGACGCCCCTTTTCTAGGGCGCGTTGACCATAGTCGAAGGCGGAGAGCATGGCATCGCGTGGGTCGCGATAAATGTATGTGATCCGAAGCAAGCCGAGGCTTTGCAGAAGCCGGGATGCCGTTGTTGGTCCTGCATGCGCCTTGATCACGAACGTATTTCCCATCAACGCCGGTATGGTCACCCGTCCCAGCCTGCGCGCAGAAAGCACGCCAATGTTGCAGTTCACTTCCGTCAGGATATCCTGCAGATGATATTTTTCGCGGATCTCACGCGCGTCGGCACAACCTGTGGTCTGCATCAGGTCATGGATCAGGTTATAGTGCCAGCCTGAACCGGCGCGTGGCATTCCAACGGAAAGAATGATCATTGATGGCTCTCTTGAAGTGGTTTGATGCTTTCCGATTCTAATCCATACGCGGTCATACCCGCCAGAATCCCAAAGTTGATCCAAATGTTCGGCGTGGCAAACGAATCCTGGGTCATGTTGTACAGGGCAACCGCCAGCCACGAGAACAAGCCGGCGATACCAAGATAGCGTAGGATTCTCTGATTGCTTTTCAAGGCAAGCAGGGCATCACCGAGAATTGAGAAGAGAAAGGCAAGAAAGATAAAAAAGCCTATCAATCCTGTTTCGGCCAGCAGGCGGACATAGATGTTTTTGGGGTTTGGATACAAGCGATTATCTGGGCTGAGCTGGCGGGCGATCTCTGGCACGGTAGTCATCGCCCAATCGGGCAAGTGATTGAAGATATAAAATCCACTGGCTCCCAGCCCAACACCGGAAATCGGACTCTCCTCGTAAGCGCCCAGCGCGCCATACGATTGCGCGGCGCGCGCCCCAGCCGAATTCTGAATCAAGAAATCCACCAGATTTTCTGCCCGTGAATTAAAGAGATGTGTAATATATCCCTTCTGGCTTAGGAACAATCCTGCTCCCACCAATGCAATTAATAGGATTGCCAGGATGGCAATTCGTGACAACCAGTTGCTGCCGCGCTGAAAACCAATGAGAAACCATTTCCAGAAGGCATAGAGGTCGCTGCGACCGGCAACAAGAAGTGTGACTACCAATGCCATAATCGTGGTGAGCAGACCGCCGCGCGAAAAGGTAGCCAGCAGCAATAATAAAGCCACGCCGAATAGCAGCATTTCAAGCCACTTGAAGCGCGTCAGCTTAATCCGCGTCAGCAGCGAAGCAAACAGCCACGGCAAATAGATCGTTGCAATCTGACCCGCCAGCCAAGCGGGCTCATAGGCCATACCTGAAACGCGGTTTGTCTTCACTAGCTCTCGCATCGAAAAGGCGCGCTGCCAGTGCGTTACAGTGACTTTTTCCAAAAGGGGTGTGTAAAACGCTAGCGCCTGTACGCCACTCCATATTACATCCACGATGAATCCAGCCAAGAGCCATTTGATAGTGAAGCGCAGGTCATCCTCATTCCGATTCATCCACATTGCGGAGACAAAAAAGGATAACCCAACGACAACCGTCGCCCAGGCGCGGATCACGCGCCCGGAATATTCTTGTCCACGTAGCGGAAGTGGATGGAGCAAGGCCCCGATGCTCGTCGCTGCGAGCGCAAATAGCACAAATACCGTCAGCGGCGTCAGCACTCCGGCGCGCGGCACGGAAAATTTGCCCCGTACAAGTTGGATCAGCAAAAGTGGAAGCAACAATGCGACTGGATAAAGCGACAATGGACGAACATAGGTCGCGTCCCCTAAGAATGGAAAATAACGAAAGCTAGTCACCGGCAATGTAAATACTGCCGCACCCCACAAGAATTTCAAGGCCGAGTTCACAGCTAGCGCTGAGTTTTTCATCTAGTCTCGCGCAGAGCGGAGTGGTGTATTCGCACCGCGTAGATGAAGCGCATTTGAGGGTACGAACAAAATAAGGATCGCACTTAATGCTAGAAACAAAAATGCACCGGTGAGAAGATATGTGCTCAAGGATGTGTTCCGCGAAACAGGTAAATTCTCTTTTTGAGTCGCATCGACACGGATGAAGGAACTCAGACCCTGCGAGTTAACGATATTTTCCTGCACCCTCTCTACAAATGCCTGCGCCCATGTTGCGGAAAGCTGGCGCGCCCGGTCTGGACTCTTATCTTCAGCATAAAAATGCCATCCGGCTTCGGCGGGTTGGCTAAGTTTCAATTTTCCGCCGCGCAAGTCTTCTACAGAAACAGATGTCTGCGAAGACACAGCCTGTATCACATCATCCGACCAGGCAATTTCCTGCAGTTTACGTGTCTCGCGCTCCAGATAATAAAATTGTTGGCGATCGGTTTGCTGAGGCCAGGCCTGTTCGAGGTTGAAATCCACGTTGACAGTAGCTCGTGCTCGATATGTTGGTGGAACAAGGAAGTAAATCAGCGCACCGATCAAGGCCCCGACCATTGCGCCCAAGACCCAAAATTTCCACGCCTTGAGCAGGCGAATCAGGTCGTCGAGGGAAGGAGGAGAGAATAATGTGGACATGATCTATTCCCATAGAGGCAGGCAGCTGCCCGCCTCTATGGATTAAAGGAAGGTGTGATTATCGAAACTAGCATCGTTGATGGTTCCCATTATATAGGATTTGTGTAAACCGTTTGCAGAATTCACTCCTGCAGATGACTATGCTATAATTTTTCATCCTTTATGAATGCACTTTCTTCTCAACCAAAGGTTTCCATCATTACGCCCTCGTTCAATCAGGGCCAATTTTTGGAAGCGTCGATTCGTTCGGTCCTGGAACAAGACTACCCAAACGTCGAATATATTATTGTCGACGGCGGCTCCAAAGATAACAGTGTCGACGTGATAAAAAAATATCAGGATCGTCTGGCATGGTGGGTTTCAGAAAAAGACAAGGGCCATGCGGATGCCTTGAATAAAGGTTTTTCCCACGCCACCGGGGAAATCCTCGCCTGGCTGAACTCCGACGATATTTATTTTCCGCATGCTGTATCACAGGCGGTGGAGATTCTCAAAGCCAAACCGCAAGTGGGAATGGTCTACGGTGACGCGGACCTGATTGATGATTCGGGCGCGCCCGCGGGGCGGTTTGCCT
>DATHUN010000738.1:0-5799 GCA_035462205.1 Anaerolineales bacterium | reverse complement strand
GTTTGACATGGCATCCGCGCGATCAGCTGAAAGCAAGTCTGCTTTCAGTTTGTTGCATTCTATGGGGGAGGAGGTGAGAAACACTGCTTAATTTGATAGCTATTTTCATTTTATAAAGTGGCCATCAACTTTTGTTTCGATGGCCGATCTAACATGATGAGAGAGGACTACAATGAGGAAAAATTTTCTTTTGACAGGTGCATTGCTGTCAATCCTGCTGCTGACATTGGGAATGGGCGGACAGCTCAATGCCCGTGCAGCCGAGGCGATGCCCTTTGCGCCATCAGGCGGCGACATCTCGATCGACTTCGCCGCAGCAGCGCCGTTTACTTATAATCACTTAACTGGCGCTGGCGGCCAGTACAACCAGGGCGGCACAAACGACGTCGTCGAGTCGCTTGAAGGAGGCGACTTCAACTGCGGCGACACCGTCGTGTTCTTCGACGCGATCACGGTGAGCGCCAGCGCTACGGCTGGGGCCAGTACCATCCAGCTCGTGAATTCGTACAATCGGTTCACCACCAGTGGCGGCGCGGTCGGCTTCTGGAGCCTCAATTCGGTCTTCCTTGCGACGACCGATCCGGGCTATAGCAGCAACGGGAATGAGACTCTCAGCTTCGTCGACACGTCGACAGCCACACAGACCATTATCCAGGCCTCAATCACAGGTGTCGAGGCCGGCGAGAAGATCATTCTTCGCGAGCAGCTTGTGCTGGTTTGTAACGATGATCCGGCTAACGTCACCGGGAATGTCCAGACCGCACTAGAGAGTGCGCAAGTCACTGCAGGCGGCAGCGGAACGATCAACACAGGTCAGCAGACTGTGCCTCTAAAGGGTGCAGGCAGCCTGCCGACGTTCACCCCAACTCCTACCAATACCCCAACGAATACACCGGTCCCGCCCACCAATACACCCACAAACACACCAACATCGACCAATACCCCGACCGATACGCCAACTGCGACGGACACACCGACGAACACACCTACCAACACACCAACCAATACACCCACGGATACGCCGACAAATACACCTACCAATACTCCGACGGACACACCGACGAATACGCCGACCAATACTCCCACCAATACGCCGACGGACACTCCCACCAACACACCGACGAATACGCCAACCAATACTCCGACGGACACTCCCACGAACACGCCGACCAATACTCCCACCAACACACCCACCAATACGCCAACCAATACACCGACCAACACGCCTACACCCACCCCCAGCATTGGCGCCTTCACACCCGGCTATTGGAAGAACCATTTGGCGAATTCGAATTCCAGAGGTCCCTGGTACACCACAGAATGCAAGACTGTATCCAAGCTCGGTGGCAGTTGTAGCTCAAACGGCCCGTGGGCGATCCAGTACCTGTCGCAAACTCTGGGCACATACCAGGTGAACAGCATACTCCAGGCTGCCCAGATCTTCAAAGGCATGAACTGCAGCAGCACGAAGGACCAGGATGCGGTTGGCTGTCTCACAGGTCACCTGCTTGCCACCAAATTCAACCTGGCAAATGGTTCTCTCGCATGCCCCAGCATCCTCCAAGCGGTTTCGGATGCGGATGCATTCCTCACTAGCATTAACTACGTTGGACCCAGTGGAACGTACACGCTGACAGCTACTCAACGCGCTCTGGTCATCAGTCTCAAGAATAAGTTTGATAAGTACAACAATAACATTGGCTGTCCCTAGTTCGTAGTAGGGTTTCATTCAACAATCAGGGCGATAAGTCATACTTATCGCCCTGATCTATTATCAGAAAAGCATCCGGGTTTTTATTGTTTTCCTGCTGCGGCAACCGTGATTCGCGGCGACACAATCGCCAAAATGGGGAAACTACTCCGTTGTATAATCAGCAAATATCCAAAAATCCGTGCCCATGATCTCGACGGTATCAAGTGCCACCACGCAAAAATCCAACAGTACGACAATTTCCAGCAGGACACAACACCTCTGGATACTGGGTATTGTGCTCGTTCTGGCCGGGCAAATGATTCTACTCAAAATCCAGAGCGGAGATCCGCGCGAGGGTCTTAAGCAAGCGATCGCGGGGACTCTTTTGATTCTGGGAGCAGCTTTGTTCGGCTCGTTTGTGACTTTCGCGAACACCTCGCCATCGCGCTTCAATTTCCCCACCGGTGAAACGATGCCATCGCAGTTCGTATGGCGGGAAACATGGATACTAGGCTCCTTCTTGGCTTCTATTTTTCTTGCAGCACTGGCCATTTTTCTTTTTGTTAAGTTTGGGGAAAGCACAGTCATCATTCTGATCTGGATCGCCAGCATTCTATTTTTGTTCCTTGCCACGTTGAAGGATGTTCGCATCGCGCGCCTGCATCTTCGGGAGGATTGGATTTATCCAGCCGCTCTGGCGGGACTTTTGGTAATCGCGGCGTGGACAAGACTCTACAAGCTGACGACGCTGCCGTACAACTTTGACGGTGATTTCGCAAGCGTTGGACTGGAAGCCCGTGCAATACTCACCGGTCAATACAAACACATCTTTGCCTTTGGCTGGGCAGACATCCCAATTCTTGGATATTTTCCGCCTTATCTGACGATGAAATTGTTCGGTGACAATCTCTTTGGGCTGAACACCTCTGGGGTGATTGAAGGCCTGCTGGTCATTGTGGGTGTTTATTTATTAGGGCGCGACCTCTTTCAGCCGCGCGTTGGGTTGCTGGCGGCCGCTCTGCTGACCATCTCGTATGCGCATCTGGCTGCCAGCCGCGAACCGACATATATTGACCCGGTCCTTTTCCTGGGCTAGCTAGTTTCTTTCCTCCTCGTGGGTCTGCGCGAAGATCGGGTATGGGCAGTTGTCCTCAGCGGGGTTCTGACCGCGTTCTGCCTGCAAATGTATTACTCCGGCCGGGCGATCGTGTTTATCCTTGCCTTCCTGTTGCTCTTCTTAGGGTGGCTCCACCGCTCCTTCATGCGAACGCGCGGTTGGGCGATCCTGCTGTGGGGGCTGGCCGTGCTGGTTGCCTTAGGTCCGATGCTGGTTGTATTTGGACGCAATCCCGATGCCTTTCTATCGCGCAGCCGCCAAGTATTCATCCTCGCCCCCGAGATCGTCAAGCATATGCAAGGTGTCTATCAGGTGCATACGGTTCCGGCGATGCTGCTCCAACAGGCGCGGCATACAGCCTTGCTCTTTCATTATTATCCTGATACCGGAACCCAATTTGGTTTCACCAAACCGTTTCTCGACCCGTTCAGCGCTGTCCTGTTTACACTCGGCACCGGTTATGCGATCTTTCATGCTCGGATGTTGGGGAATGCACTCCTGATCGCCTGGACGTTCATCTGTATGATTCTTGGCTGCTTTTTGACAGTGAACCCGCCATTCTGGGCGCGGCTGATGATCCTGCTGCCGCCAGTTGTGTTGCTGGCTGCCCTGGCACTGGATTTAATCTACATACAGCTCCGGCGCGGCTTGCAGAGCATCGAACCAAGGGCGGCCGTTTTCGCGCCAATCCTGGCTATGCTTTTGATCGGCGTGGTGGGCGTCATCAATTGGAATACCTATGTCAGTGTGAAAGGCACGTTCGCGACTGCCCGCACACACATTGGGCGATACCTAGCAGACCTTCCTGCTTACGAACATGCCTATCTGATATCCAATGAATATAACTACAAGGACCGGGAGTTCGAGTTTCTCGCTCCAGGACGCTTGATTGCCAGCATTCCTCCGGATCAGTTGGACGACAACCTGCCGCTGCCAGATGGATCGACGATGATCATCCTGACGGCCGAACAGGTACAACTGGTCCAGGTGTTACAGCAGCTTTTGCCAAATGCCTTATTTGAAACCCATGCTGGCAATTCGCCCAATGAAGTTGCATTTTATGTGGTGCGGATGCGTTGATGAATCCAATTATCGACTCGCACACTTTCACCCAAAAGTCTGACCTGCTCTCTAAAAGGTTGGAAATGGTTGTGGTGGGGCTGGTCGTTCTCACCGCGTTCGCTGTCCGGATACTGTGCGGTAAACCTGACGATTCTGATATCTTTCTCGCCCAACAATTTGACTATACTTTGGTACATTCTTTGATACTCTATGAATCAAACTGCTGAACCTCAAATCCAAGCTCTATCTGTTCCTACTCCCGCTGAAACGGACATGACGCGGCGGCATTTGATCATCCTGGCGTTGGCGCTTATGTTTGGCGGTGTCATTGTTTGGGAGCTTCGACAGCTATGGGCAAAGGATCAGCTCTGGCTGTGGTTCCTGTTGCTCTCTGCGATGTTCGCGGCTGCCAATGCCCTGCGTGAATTGGATCTCTGGCTGCCCGGGGAACCTGTTTTGCCAAAGCTTGAAAAATTTCCCACCCAAGCACTGACGATCGCCGGTGCCATTGCCATTGCTCTTGCGCTGGCGATGACCTGGCTGATCTTCCGCAAGTTGCTTCCCGATTACAAAAGCTTATGGCAGGGCGTGCCGCAATTATGGCTGGCAGCAATGATTCTAGTTGTAGCGGGCGCGGCAATGTTGGGCGCGGTAGGACGCGGTTCACCGCGCGCCGCGACTGCCTCGTCCCTGTGGAATGATTCCTCGCGCAACCGAGGGTGGGAAGTCACTGCTTTCATCTTGATCCTTGTCCTGGCGATCTTTCTGCGCACGTATCGCTTCAACAGCATTCCACCCGGCATCTACGTGGATGAAACCAACGGCGCTCTGGACGCGCTGCGCATCCTGGAAGGCGACAAGGTCTCGCCGTTTGGTACGGGATGGTATGGCACACCGAACGGTTATATCTATTACATGGCGGGCATCATCAAGCTGCTGGGGGCAAACTGGCTGAGCCTGAAACTGATCTCATTGATTCCCGCTATATTGAGTGTCGTCGCCCTCTATTTTTTAGGACGGCTGGTATTTGGTCCAAGCGTGGGCTTGATTGCGATGCTCTTGCTGGCGGTCAGCCGCTGGCATTTGAGTATGAGCCGCTGGGGCTGGAACGAAACTGCCCCTCCCCTCTTCCAGATCCTGGCAACATTCTTCTTAATTCGCGGTTTGCGCGACAGGCGCGCCTTCGATTACACGCTAAGCGGACTCTTGATGGGCATTTCCATCTATACTTACCTCAGCGCCCGGCTCGCCGCGGCAACCCTATTGATTTACATCTTGTATTGGATCCTTTCCGATCCATCTGGAGTCGTTGCATCCCTGCGACGAAGCTGGCTGGGCTTTGTCCTCTTTGGTCTGGCGGCGTTGATCGCGGTCGCGCCTATTATGGTCACGTATCTGCAGGATCCATTTGCGATGAACAACCGTGTCTCGGAAATCAGCGTTTTCCGCGATATCCGAGACGAGGGAAGCTTGAAGCCGCTTCTGCAAAACATTGGCGATATCCTGAAGTTCTTCCACCAGACCGGCGATCACCAGGGCAAACATAACCTGCCCGATGAGCCGATGGCTGATCCCATCACCGGATTATTTTTCGCCATTGGTCTGGCGTATTCCATTCTCCGTTGGCGTGATCAGCGATATTTCCTAGTGATCATTTGGTTGATATTTGGTCTGGCCGGCAGTTTCTTGAGTTCTCGCCATGAGTCGCCGCAGTCCTACCGCGCCTTGACGGCACTACCCGCAGTCGTACTAATGGCAGCCGACATGTTGGACCGCGTCACGCGTGCTGTGTATCGTGGGTTGAAAGAAAATCTCTCGAACGAATCCCGTCCGCGCCTACCGGCCTCTATGGCTGGTGCAGTCGCCATCCTGGCGCTATTGGGAGCTACTGCCTGGGAGTCGAACGTCTACTTTGGACGGCAAGCCT
>DATHUN010000737.1:0-3638 GCA_035462205.1 Anaerolineales bacterium | reverse complement strand
GCCCAGCGACGTTTGGTGCTGCTGGCAAATCCCTCTGCAAAATATAACAATCCATCCATTCGAAAGAAGTTTTTCGAGTTCCTCGAAAAAATGCTGGATACTACCCAGCTGGTGATGCACGAGACTGTCGATCCGCGCGATGTAGAAAAACACTGGCTGGTGAAGTGGACCGGGAAGAATGAGAAGCTCATTCAGGCGCGTGCCTTCATGCTGCCGCGCTTGAAAGATATGACCGGCTGGATTGTCAATGAGACCAAAAATCAGGGCGGCAAAATCGATTCGCGCGCCGGTGAGATGCTGAAGGATATGGTCGGCGTGGATACGCGTCAGGCCGGGATGGAGATCGCCAAGCTGCTGGCATACGTCAATTGGGCGCGACCGATCACAGGCGAGGATGTGGAAGCGGTTTGCATCGTCACCTCGCAGCAATCCGTGTTCGACTTTGTCGATGCACTGGCGAACGGGAATGGCAAATCTGCTCAACATCTGTTGCATCGTCTCCTCGAAGCCGAGGAGCCATTTTCCTTGTGGGGAATGGTCGTGAGACAGTTCCGTTTATTGATCCAGGCGCGTGAAATTTTGGATGGACGTGGCAATAAGGATGATGTGGCGCGTGCGTTAGGTGTGCATCCATTTGTTGCGGAGAAGACCACGCAGCAAGCAGCACGCTTTTCGATCGAAGCCCTGGAAAGCATTTACCATCAATTGTTGAGTATTGATGAGGGGGTCAAAACAAGCCAGGTCACTTTGGATCTGGCGATGGATACCCTCGTGATGGAATTGACCCGTTAATTAAGTTCCCCGTTTTTGCAGACCGGCTTTTTCATAGATCGCATCAATCACGCGCATGTTGCCAATCGCATCGCCCGAATGCGTATTGATGATTCGTTCCCCATGAATTGCTCTGACGAAGGCGCGCAGTTGCAGCGCGTATACATTTTCATTGGATCCACGTTCGGTGTACGAACCTTTTCGCCCCTGCACTTTTAACCGATTGAACCAGTGGGGATGATATGGATTCAGCACTTCCAACTTGCCTTCCGTACCTTGCACGGTAAGACTGGAACGAAACAAGCGTGGATAAAGCATATCGCAAACCAGATGCGCAGTGCGACCATCAGCGAAGGACAGGTCCGCGGTCATACGACGATCCACTTGTGGGGCGAAGAGACGCGCTTCCGCGCTCTCGACGGTTGGCTCCGCTTCCGCGAGATAACGGATCAAGCTGACCGGATAGCAACCGCAGTCCATCAGCGCGCCACCCGAAAGGTCATAGTTGAAGCGGATGTTTTTTGGCGAGGGAAGCAGAAAGCAGAACTGGGCGTCGAAGTGCTGGATACTACCAATTTCTCCGCTGGCGAGGATCTCTCTTATCCGCGCCGTGAGTGGATGGTACCGATAGGCAAATGCTTCACTGAGAACTAGTCGCGTTTCACGCGCCGTCTGAGCCATTTCTTCTGCTTCTTCCGCATTGGAGGCGAATGGCTTTTCACACAACACATGCTTGCCCGCTTTCAGGGCGCGAATCGTCCATTTGGCATGCAGGCTATTGGGCAGCGGATTGTATATTGCATCGATGTCGTCATCGGCGAGCAAAGCACTGTACGTTTGGTGCACGCGTGGGATGCCGTGCTTCTTCGCCAGGGTATAGGCGCGTTTTGGGTCACGTGATGCAATAGCGAGGATCTGGGCATCGTGCACGCCGCGCCCAGGATTCATGAGCGCCGAGGGGACAATCGAAGCTGCCCCAAGCACGCCGATACGAACGGGAGTCGATTTATCCATAAGAATCCGGCGAGACTTCCTGAACTGCATTGAAGATTAAATCTGTCACCGTTTTGGGGTCGACCAGCATGTGGAAATGACCTGCTTCTAAAGTGTATGTGTGCCAGCCCATTTGACGCGCTTCGACCTCGGCTCGTTTGTACGGAGGACTGAACAGAATATAAGCACAAGGTGCGTCTGGCCAACCTTCAAAGACCGGGATCCGTTCGTTGAAGAAATCCAAAGCACGAGGGCGAAGGTCGGCAACTAACTGCTCGCGTACATGGGCATCGGGAAGAATTTCGCTGAGGTCCTCGCTGCTCCAATTCGGGAAGCGCCCACCGCCTTCGAGATACTTTTGGAATTGCTCCGCCCAATCCGACTCCTCGGATTTCATCATCTCCAATCGTGTAGCGCTATGCGGGATTCCTGCATCCACGAACACATAGGCATGAACAGGATTCGAGATTGATTGTCTTAAAACAGGCAGCAAAGGTCCCGCGCCACTGTGAGCCACCAGCACCAGTGAGGTATCTTGAGGAACTTCTGCAAGAGCTTGTGAGAAGGATTCGGCATGCTGTTTCCAATAGGGTTTCCTTGAATCCGGAGAATCGTTTAGCGCCGGAACGATGGCCTCAAGACCATGTTGGCGTATCTGCTCGGCAACCAATTCCCAAGTAAACGTGCCAACCAGTGGACTATGAATGAGTACATAAACCGGATTTTTGTACATAGAGTTTACGGAGAAGTCGTGCGGATAACGATGAGCTTGTCTACAGCCGATTCTGCGCCCCAGATCTCGCCGGGTCGTCCCAGAATCTGACGGATAGCTCCCTCGGGGCTGGGCAGCTGATACACGGTGAACTGCTCCAGAATCGGGTCAAAGCGGATGATGGCATTCGCCCCAAAATCACTGAGCCAGACGATATCTTGATCATCCACATAGACGGCGTACGCTTGAGGAGCGTCACCCGGTAACTTCCATTCCTTCCATGAATTGTCTTTCGGATTGTAAACGGCAACCTGCCCGGCGTTCCACTCACTGACCCAGATTCGCCCCTGTGAATCGGACCAGACCCGGCGTGCTCCTTGATTATTGGTAGGAGGCTCAAGCACAATTGCTTCATTCGTTTGGGGGTCGACGCGACCTAGATAACTATTTGCCAACGAGGCATAATAGATGCCGCCATCGGGAGTTGCCGTGATTCCATACGGTCCACGTCCACGTGGGGCATGGAAGACTTGTATCTCTTCTTTGGAGGGATCGAGTCGCCCATAGACTCCGTTTTGTCCGGTAAACCATAAGATGCCATCACGATCAAAGGCGGCTGTGTTGAGATTAGCATAACCACTTCCATCCGGTAAAGGAAATACTTTCACCCCTTCGGTCTGTGGATCAACACGGACGATGGCATTCAAACCGCTATCAGTGACCCAAGGCGACTTATCCGGACCAACGATCACTCCATGTGGGGAGGATCCCGAACCCAGCGGAATGTGACGAGTTTCGCCGGTTGCCGGATCGAGCCTGCCCAAGGCCCCGGCAATCTGCGCGGTGTACGAGACCGTCCCATCCGGCGCGGGCGCAACATCGTGAGGATGACTCCCGGGCGGAACCGGATATTCTTGCGTGGTAAATTGTTCGGGTACTGTTGGGTTTTCCGTAACACCTGTTTCCGTGGAAGATGCATTGTTCGAAGGTGATGCAATTGCTGTGGGTTGTGTGAGGATCGATGGGGCAGTTGGTGAGATTGTCCTATTTGTACATCCCGCTAGCACGGTCATAACAATAAGTATAAAACTCGGGCGTAACATTTAGTTTCCTGTGTCAGCTTATCCTTGCTTACCAAATTGCCAGCGGGTGACATCCTTGG
>DATHUN010000736.1:0-4783 GCA_035462205.1 Anaerolineales bacterium | reverse complement strand
TCAAACGACCCCGATGATTTGGCGTGCCAAGTATTGAAACTGCTCTATGACTTTGAGCTCTCCAAGCGCCTTTCTGAATCTGCTGCCGAACGCGCCTTTAGCAAATTCACTTGGCACGAAGCACAAAAAAAACTTTTAAAGGTTTATGAAAGATTACTGGCTCGAGGTGGGGAAACCAAGCATCAGGTTGGTTATTCGCGCCAATTGTTAAGAACCAGTCAATGCTCTTATCCTTTGGAGCAATTCATCGATGTTGAACGGCTTTGTGATGTAATCATTTGCTCCCGTGCGCATCGCTCTGTCCTTTGTCCCGGGATCGTCTTTCGCGCTAACAATCAGAATTGGCAGCGTCGCAAACCTTGGATCCTGACGCAATTGTTCACAGAGACCGAACCCAGATATGCCTGGCATCATCAAGTCTATCGTGATCAAATCCGGTTGGAAGGAAGCGGCGATATCAAGAGCTTTTGTGCTGTCGTTGACGACGCTTGGCTCGTAACCTTCCATGATCAGGAGCGCCTTCATCAATTCAGTAATCGTGAGATCATCGTCGACAATGAGTATTTTGAGCACGGTTCATCCTCTGCAGAAAAGATTGGGTTACGCTGTCATCCAGTTATACACGATAACGCGTAATTTTCTAAAATGAAGGCTTGCGTTTTTCAAGGAAGGCCCGGATGCCTTCCTGTCCGTTTGGATGCGCGGCGCAATCGCTAATACCCTGCCTTTCCAATTCCAATTGCGTTTCCAATGTATTGTTGAAGGAATCGGTCAGCAGTTTTTTAGACCAGGCAAAGGAATGCAGCGCACCCTGGGTGATTGTGGTGAGCATCGCGAGAGCTACATTCAACACTTGATCGTCGGGAACAACTTTCGTGATGAGTCCCCATTCGAGAGCTTGCGCAGCGGAGATCGCACGGTCAAATGCCAGGATCTCCATTGCTCTTGCCAAGCCGACAAGCCGCGGCAGGGCGAACGATCCGCCGCCGTCAATGCTAAGTCCACTGGAGGTGTAAGCCTGTCGCAGGACCGCGGATTCTCCCATGACGCGGAAGTCACAAGCCAGAGCGAGAGAAAAGCCTCCGCCCGCGGCGATGCCATTGATCGCGGCGACAACCGGTTTTCCCATCCGCCGGATTTCGGTAATGGATAAATGAAACTGCGGCGCGAGCCTGTATAAGACGGAGCCCGCCTCCTGAGTTTGTTGACTGATCCATTTTAAGTCGCCACCGGAGCAGAAGGCTTTGCCATTTCCTGTTAGCAGAACTCCCTGAGTTGCCCGATCTGCAGCCGCGTAGGAAAGCGCTTCGCCAAGCATTTTCATCAGATCCAGGTTCATGGCATTGTAAGCCTCGGGACGGTTTAGGGTAATTTGTAGAATATTTCCATGCTGCTCTGTGAGCACAGCGTCATTCATAGGTATATTCTCCTTGTCATGATTAGCGGAGCCACGCAGAGACAAGTCCAGCGATCGCTCCGCCCGCAATCAGCCAGGTTGAGTTAATTTTATAGCGCAAAAGCAGAAACAGGGAAATGACCCCAATGGCGATCGTATAGAGGTCTGTCAACGAGGAATGTGCCAATTGGAATGTGACCGCTGCCATCAGTCCCAAGGCGGATGCATTGACTCCATCCAATAAGCTGCCTGCCGATGCCGAACGGCGGATCTTTGGGATGAGCGGATTTGAAATGGCGACAAAAATAAACGAGGGGAGAAAAATCCCAAGCGTGGCAAGAATCGCGCCTGGCAAACCGCCCAGCAAATATCCGATAAATGTGGCCGCCGTGAAAAGAGGTCCGGGAGTCACCTGACCGATGGCAACGGCGTCAAGAAGCTGTTGATCTGTCAGCCAGCCCAGCCGAAGCACAAAGTCGGCGCGCAGAAAGGCAAGCAATACATAGCCACTACCATATAAGACAGAGCCGATTTTTAAGAAAGTCAGAAATAGAACAGGAAGGCTGAAAACAATTGCAGCCTGTGGAAGCGCAAGCGCACTAAACGGAAGCAGCACAGTGGGGTTGAAATTTCTAAGGCGCTGAACATTCGAAAGCAGCATGAATGCCAAGCCGCCTGCAAAGAGCAGCAGGATTTCATTGATGCCCAGAAAGTAAAGTGCCAGAACGATCAAGCCAATCAGTAGTAGAGTCCTGTTTTTAAGTGCCTTACTTCCCAAATTCCAAAGTGCCTGGGCGATGATCGCGACAACGACAGGTTTAATCCCATAAAGAAGCCACGCCGCCTGGGGCGTTGTCCCGTATTGAACATAGAGCCAGGCTAACCCAAGAACGATCCATGTAGCGGGCAGGACAAAACCCAAGCCAGCTGCGATCAATCCTGGCCAGCCGGCGCGCACATAGCCGATGTGGATTGCCATTTCGGTTGAATTTGGACCGGGGATCAAGTTCGTCGCGCCGAGCAGGTCAAGGAATTCCGCGTCCGTCAGCCATTTGCGTTTCACGACTACTTCGTCATGCATGATGCCGATATGGGCGGCAGGTCCCCCAAACGCGGTAAAGCCTAGTTTAATAAATAACGAAGCAACCTCAGCCAGCGGTGACACTTAGCAAGTTTACCGCGAGTTCCCTGTGACTTAGGCTGTTGCAAGGGATGAAAGTAATAAAACAATTTGGATTTTGATTCCTCATGTCCCCGTCCAATCACATTAGGTTGCGAGCACGGTGTTACCTTGTTTGGTCGGCGCTTCTCCACCAATAAAATGTTGCGGCGAGTCCAATTGCACTCATCACGATCACAATGATGTAACTGTGCAATCCCAAAAGTTCTGCGCGCGGACCTGCTGCGCCGCTGAATAAGGCAGATACCGACCAGGGGAACCAATCTCCCCAGCCGGTGATGGCGGCAATTTGCGCCAGGACTATGGTTAAGATCGTCCAACCGAACGGCGGCATGTATCCACGTCCGATGCTGGCGAAGAGAGCAACAAATGGCAACACTGCTATAGACAGAATACCGGAACCAATCACATCCACTAAAGAAGATTGAAGTAAGCTAATCGACCAACCGGGAATATTCACCAAGGACCCGACGAGAAGTCCCACTAGAAAAAGCAGCAGAGTGAGCATCAACGTCCAGACGGTGATGACAATAAATTTCGCGGCCACGATGGCTTCTCGTGATGTGGGAAGGGCAAGCAATTCCTTGACGGTGTGATCGGAGAATTCGCGCCCGAATACCCAGGCGGCAATGATTGCAAAAAGAATCCCTCCGCCTACTGCAGCCGCTTGAGCCAGCACGTTGAGAAACGTTGGCCAGTCTGCCACGCCGGCCAGGAGCTGCGCCTTGGTGCTGATCAATCCCATTTTGCGAGCCGCTTCAGGATCTTTCATAATGATCATGAAGAAGCCGTCCATGAGGGCCGCGAAGGAGAATCCAACACTGGTAAACAGCGGAACTTTCGAACGTCTCAGCTTGAGAATTTCAGACCAAAGAGCGGCAGCAAAGTAATTCATGCTTTGGCTTCCTCCGCTACACCATTGCCTTTCCGGCGGTCGTTTGTCAACTGAAGGAAATGGTCCTCCAGATTTTGCTGTACGACGGCGAGTCGTATCGGCGGGTTACCTGCATTTACTAAGATTCGAGCAACATCATCGGGATGCTCAATCGCGTATTCGTCATCAAAGACCATCGTTTCATCTTCAATTCTAAATTTGTATCCGGCACTCCGCAGGCTGAGTTGTGCTGCTTCCAGGTTACGCGTTTTGACTTCAAGCTGTTGCGAACGCAGCCGTTCGAGCTGGTCGGTGTCCAACTCTTCGATCAATTGTCCTCGATGGATGATGCCGATGCGCGTGGCGAGCTGATCTACTTCGGTGAGAATATGACTCGACATAAAAATGGTGACGCCGTTCTTACGCGCCAATCGCTGCAGCAATTCACGGATCTCCACGACGCCGGCCGGGTCAAGTCCGTTGGCGGGTTCGTCTAGGATCAGGAGCTCAGGTCCATGCAGAAGGGCGCGCGCCAACCCAAGGCGTTGAAGATTGCCCATTGAAAGCGTGCCGGCTTTTCGGTCCGCGTAGGAGCCGAGGTTCAATTGCTCGATGACACGCCTAGCTGCATCTGAATCAGAAATCCCGTGTAGCCGGGCGGCGACCTGCAGATTTTCGCGTACGGTCAATTCAGGGTAGGCAGATGGAGTCTCCACGAGATGCCCGACCCGTGCCCAGGGTCCACGTCCGTTCGGACCGACGTCCCGTCCCAGCACTCTGAGCTTTCCTGCGCTCGGGCGGATCATCCCGAGCAGGGCGCGGATGGTGGTCGTTTTGCCAGCGCCATTGAGACCGAGAAATCCATAGATCTCGCCAGGCTTGACGCGCAAGTTGACACAGTCCACTGCGAGAACGTCTCCGAAGCGTTTGGTAAGCTGATATGTTTCGATCGTGTAGTTGGACATGGAATGTGTATTTCTCCATTTTGAAGTTTTTCTGGCGGCAATGCTGGCACTGATTTGCTTTGCCTCCATTCCAATTTCTCGTAACATGCCTGTGGGCGCGATATAGTATCCACAGAAATACAAACCGGGGCTGGCTGCCATACGTCCACTTTGCAGTGGCGTCCCCTCTTGATCTACGCTGGTGGAATTCTCTTCGAGAAAGCTATTCACGCGCGGACGAAAACCTGTCGCAAGAATGACAGCATCGAAATTACACTGTTGTCCATCCGTGAATTTCACGCCACCCGGCGTAAATTCTTGAATGCCCGGTTGTACTTTGAGATGGCCCTCTTTGATCAACTTCAGTGTGCCCACATCAATGAGCGGGA
>DATHUN010000735.1:0-2670 GCA_035462205.1 Anaerolineales bacterium | reverse complement strand
GGATTTAGACCTCCGTTCGAGTCTATTGTAGAAAAGAGACAGTCACCACTATGGTGACTGTCTCTTTTCAATTTTCTTTATTGAAATGTTTTTATCCATCAAGACTTGACAATTACCGTATCCGTCCCTTCGACGTGGGTTGGCAAGGAATCGTAAGCGCCGTGAGCCATTAATGTGACTGCCATAGTGCTGGATGTTAAATTTAGTTCCTGGACGCGGAAGAAGAAGAGAAGGTCCAGGCGGTCGTCGCCATTCACATCTGTATAGGTCCAGCGGACCGCCTGGGCGCCGCTGCAACCCATGGCAGTGCGGGCGTCACTAAGATGTGCCATTTCAGGCGTAAACAGGCTGGCGTCAAAGGTTTCGGTGGTCAATACTGCAACCGGTAACAATCCTCGGGAAGACAGATTGATCTTGTTCGCGCCATCAGGCGGTTTCACATCGATTTCCACCGTGACCGGCGCAGGACATTGCTCCTGTGCGTGGACGGCTACTGGACTTGCAAGCAAGAAACCTTGCCATGCCAAAACTGTGATCAGAGTTTTGGCGATCAGTTTATTCATGAAGGACTCCTATCTCGTTTGGTAATGACCTATAACAATCAAGCTGCAAACCGTACGGCATGGATCACGAAACGGACCTCATCGTCGATCTCGCGATCGAGGCTTCCGTATTCATGCATTACCCAGGCACGCAGTTCTTTTATACTGGCGTCGAAGATGGCATCGGGAATATCCCATGTCTCTGAATAAACCCGTGATCCAAACCGTTCCAGTTCTTCACCAAGATGGAATGACTTGCTGAACCGTACGGCCTCCACCTCTGTGACGGTCGCGCCCGCGGTCTGGATTTCCTGCAGGAATTCATCATGATTCCGAACCCCCACAGGTCCTGCATCCACGCCCCTGGCAGATAACCAGCCGCGCCAGAATGTACGAATCTGTTGACCGATCGACGTCCCGGTGGAATCCCAGGTCCGAACGTTGAAGTACACAGCTCCGGGTGCAAGCACCCGCCGAATCTCACGTAATACGTCCCGCCAGGCGGGAATCAAATGGAGGACGTGCACAGTCAACACTGCTTCGAAGCGAGCCGTCTGAAACGGCAGCATGTTCGCGTCCACCTGGGTAATGGGGGCGGACGGGAATTTTTCCTGGAAGCGCTTCAACATTGGGGACGATAGATCGCAGCCGACCAGGCGGATGCCGCGTTCCAGGAGAGGGATGCTGATCCGTCCTGTCCCGCACCCTACCTCGAGCAGGCGTGCCTGGGGTCCGATCAGATCCAGGATGGCGGGAATCCCATATTTCTCGATCGGTTCCAGTAAAAGGCGGGTCTGGTCATAATAATTCGCGGCGCGATCAAAAGAGCGGCTATTACTCATACACAAAGATTCCTTTGCCTCATTTTACAATGAAACACGCTCGCCCATGAATCAACAAGGTCAGCGAAGCCTCTCGCTGACCTTGTCCGTCCTGTCGAGCCAATTGCAGGTAAGACCAAAATTATTGTGCGGCTAAGCCCGCAACTCCCACCGGGATGCTCGTGGCACCCAGGTTATTCAAACTTCCATCGGCGCCCATCTGGAACATGGTGATCGTATGCGCCGCATTCGCCAGGGCATAGAGGAAGGCTCCATTATTGCTGAATGCCATGTCGACCGGAGCACTGCCGGCGCCCGTCGAACCGGCAACTGCACTCAGCAAGCTGAGGGATCCATCGCCGGCGATCGTGTAACTGGAAATTGTTCCGCTGCCGGCGTTTGTAGTGTAGGCATACTTGCCATTCTTGGAAATGGCGATCCAGCACGCCGCTACCTGACCGTTCACAACTGCAGGGCTGATGACACTAAATTTATTGGCTTCTACCAGATAAGAAGAAACCGAACCGGACGCTTCGGAGACGACCGCATGATTTTGGCGATCAAAAGCAAACCCAAAAGGCACGGCGCCTGCAGAGGCATGCGTGCTGGGAGCGCCGGCGACTCCGTTGACTACGGGGTATGTATCGAGCAAGCTGGTGGTCTTTTCTGTCACAACTAAAGCCGTTCCGTTCGAATTGAAGGCGACCTGCGCCAGGCCGGGAGCCGCGCCAACGCCTCCGTTGCTGACTGCCTGGGATGAACCCGCGATCGGCGTGAGCCAGCCAGTGTTGGCAATCATAAATCCTTGAATATTGCCGCTGCCACCCGCGTTCAATACATACAGCCAATCGTGATAGGTAGTCAGGCTGACGGGGTAAGTACCGCCTGAATCCACTACGCTGACAAGGGTTAACTCCTTCGAGCCGACTGCAAAGGTCGAGATCTGATTGCTGCCTGCATTGACTACAAACAACCAGTGATTGTTCTGGCTCAGAATCACGGCGCTCTGCGATCCAAGACTTGTGCCACTGCCTAAACCACCGGTAGCATACGATCCTTGATAAGCCAGGGAACCGTTCGCAGCGCGGTGATAAACGAGGATTTCATTCCCACTGGTCGTGTTGGTAGATGTGTACACCGCTCCGAATCCATCTGCAGAGGCGGCTGCCGCGGAGATGGTGAAACCCGCGGCCATCGAAAGCAAGAACAAAGCGGTCAATAATAGGCGGGCGCCAAAATGGTGCAATTTAAGACTTTTCATTTCTAAGCTCCTTGGAAAGACGTTTATGTAGCTCGACTTCTACATC
>DATHUN010000734.1:0-12097 GCA_035462205.1 Anaerolineales bacterium | reverse complement strand
GATTTGAAGTAAGTAATCTCAGCGCGCGCTTGTCGACCAGGAATTTCTCCCAGTACGACCTCCCCAATTTCCCCGCTGATGTGGGACTCGTCAAACAAGCCGGTACGCATCGGCTGAATCAAGTCACCGGCCTCCACGAGCGATGCAGCGCGCGAATCTAAGAAGATCTTGGCGCGCTGCAATGTTTCCGCCGGTACCTCCTGCATTTCCGGAGTGTACGAGCCCACTGCAGAGATATGAGTTCCTGGCCTGACATCGCGGTCGTCGAACACGGGTTTCGTAGATGTTGTGGCCGTGCAGATGATATCTGCGTTCTTCACGGCTTCTTTTGCATCCAAAGCAACGCGAACATCTGCTGGGATCGAGCCCTTCGCTTTCGTTTCATCTGCAAAGGCTTTTGCTTTCTCCGGATTCGGGTCAAAGATATACGCCGTCTCAATTTTGCGGACGGTACAAGCTGCTTCGAGCTGTGTCCGTCCCTGCGCGCCGGCGCCGAAGACCGACAGAACCTTGCTGTCTTCGCGGGCGAGCAAATCGATCGCCGCGCCGGAGCCTGCACCCGTGCGGATCGCCGTCAATGAGCTGCCTTCCAGAAGAGCAATCGCCTGTCCCGTTTCGGCGTCAAATACCAATACTGCAGCCTGGATATAAGCGAGTCCACGCGCCGGATTCGTGGGAAATAACGAGACCACCTTGATCGCTAAGGCATTTCCGCTTGGCGAATGCACGAACGCGGGCATGAAGAGACTCAAGGCTTGCGTGTGGGGGATCGAGAGTTGTATTCGCAGCGGTACTACCGCCATCCCGCTGGAAAGAGAAGCGTAAGCATCCTTCATCGCGGCGATAGCCTGTTCCATCGGTAATGCTCGTCGTACATCCTCCGCATTCAAGATGAGCATCGATCTACCTCCTAACTCCGATCGCTGTTTTTTCTGCGCGCCCGTAAAAGCACAGTGAGATACAAGGCGATTCCAAAGTTGAAAAAATTCGCGCCGCGGATATCCGGCGTAGGACCGACCAAAACGTTCTTAGGCCAGATTAGCGCAACCAAATCCGCCAGCTGTGAAACAAGAACCTTATCGAACAAAACGATAATCACAGCTCCCACGATCACCCCAACCGTGCTGCCCGCGCCGCCGAGGATGACCATGGTCAGGACGATGCTGGTGACATGAAACGCGAGCATGTCGGGGTCTGCAAATGAAAATGTGCTGGCAAAGAGCGCGCCTGCCAAACCCGCCAGAGCAGAACTCAAGAGGAATGCGAGCATCCGACTTCGCACGACATTGATGCCAAGCGATGTTGCCGCCATTTCATCTTCGCTGATCGCGATCCAGGCGCGCCCGGACCGTGAATCAATTAATCGCTGACTGATCCAAATGGCGAAAAGTACTGCGGCGAAGACAAGATAATATTTTTCTAACGGTGTATCAAAATTGATGCCCAGAAACGTGGGTCCGGGAAAATTGCCAAGACCTCCGGCGCCGCCGGTGATCGATCGTAAATTAATGAGTGCTTGGCTACCAAGCAACCCTAGCGCGAGAGTTGCCACTGCCAAATAGTCGCCTCGCAAGCGCGAACCTAAAAATCCCTTGACCCCGCCCGTGATCATGGCGGCAAATACACTGCACAATAATGCAGGCACAAACCCGAGGCGCGCACTCAGAATCGCCATAGTGAACGCTCCCATACCATAACTTAATGCGAAGCCAAAATCTAGCAGACCGGCGATGCCAAGCGCCAGGTTGAGGCCCAGGGTCAACACAATATAAACGGCCACCGTTCGCAGGATGACCTGACCGCTAAGATTCAGAATCTGGAAAAGGATGGGCAACACACCCAACGTGACGAGAGCGATCATCAACCAGCGATTCCGTCCATGACCTTGCGCGGGCGCCGTCAAAATTACCGAATCGCGTACCGTCAGGGATGCCTCTGCATCAGATGCCAGGCCGGTTGGTTTCCACAGCAGCAAACTGATCAACAACGTGAGCATGAGCACGGGCGTCCACTGCGCGCTGAAATAGTAATCGCCGAGGGAGGAAACCATGCCAATGAAGAGTCCGCTAAACATCGCGCCGAGGGGACTTCCAATCCCTCCGAGCAAGGCGGCCGCGAAGGCAAGCATTCCGCTTTGCGCGCCGTGCTGTCCAAAGGGGCGGGCATAATAAATCGCAAAGATAAATGCTGCCGCACCTGCTAACGCGCCGCCGAACATAAATGCCCGCCGAATCGTCTGGTTCACATTGATGCCGAGAATTTGAGCCAATAATTGATTTTGCGAGAATGCGCGAATCGCCAGACCGGTCCTCGTCTTGTTCAGGAACCAGCTTGCAAAGCCAACAAATAGAAGTGCAACCACCAGGACGAACACATCACTAAAACGAACCACAATACTGAGCGGCAAATGCAGCGCCTGAACGAGATTGATTTCTGGCAACAAACTAGGAATCCCGTCTGTTGGCACTTCGGGCAAACCCGGAACACTGCGATGTTCGCCGGGAATCCATGAAGGTTGCAATGTCCGCCAGATCAACGCGCCTTGAAATAAAATAAATGAAAGCGCGAGCGTGGCAATGACGGGCGCGAAACGTGACGATCCCCGGAAGGGTCGGAAGCCGAATTCTTCCACACCCAGGCTGAGAAGCGAGCCCGCCACGATCGCGACACAAAATACAATCAAGAGTGATGCAATCAATGCTAGTGGACTCCAGTTCCGTTGGATTCCAAGATCACGTACCAGTGTTGTCACCACAACCGTTGACAGGGCAAACACATCGCCGTGCGCTAGATTCAAGGTTCTGACCGTGCTATAGATAATCGTCACGCCAATGGCGTTCAATGCCAACACCGCCCCGTTGGAAAAACCAAAAACAAGAATTTGAAGGAGAGTTTGAAACGGATGGGATTGGCGAGCCGGTGGAGGAGTCACGGGCGCTTGGACAATTTGTTTTGTAGCCGTCCAATCCACTTCAAAAGAACCATTGCATAATGTCTCTCTCCGGTAGCGAGTCAATATACCGCGGAGGTGACCCGAAGCCGATGCGTCATCTTTGAAGACAGCAGAAATATCCAGGTCTGCGCCGAGAGTCGTAGAAAATGAATGATCGGTAATATGTGGCTGACGAGCCTTGTCAATGGGGGCGTGATTGATGTTCAGGCAGGATGTCGTTGGGGAATTGTTGAACGAATACTGAATGGTAGTCACGACCGAATCTTGAACAGTAAAAAAAATCTTATACTCTTTGCCATTCGCCTGGCCGCTGCCTTGCCACTTGCCGTCTAAGGGTCCGGCAGGGGTCGTCACTGTCGGGGTGATAGTGACATACTTCTTGTCGGATGCGCATGCAGTTAGAAAAAAGATGAGCAACAGTCCTACAAATAAATGGAATCTCTTCATTCCTTAGCCTCAGGGGTTGGTACTCAATTGTAATTCGTGTGCAAGTGGTAAAAAACCCGTTTCCACGCCCTGGGCGGAAAACGGGTTTCCCGGTACTTGGATAAACATTGCAATTGCTACGTGATACCAAGATACGACTTCCGTACCATTTCATTTTCTTTGAGTTTCTGTGCATCATCGGTCAGGACGATCTCGCCCGTTTGAATGACATAGCCGCGGTTGGCGATGGAGAGCGCCATCAGGGCGTTTTGTTCCACGAGCAAAATCGTTGTGCCCTCTTTATTGATCGCGATGATCGTGTCGAAGATCAATTCCACCAGCAGAGGCGAAAGACCCATCGAAGGCTCATCGAGCAGTAGAATGCGCGGGCGTGCCATCAGGGCGCGTCCCATGGCGAGCATCTGCTGTTCGCCGCCGGAGAGCGTTCCGCCCTTTTGGTTGGCGCGCTCTTTCAACCGTGGGAAGAGGCTGAAGACGCGCTCGAGATCCTGATCAAAGCCCTGCCGGTCTTTTCGGGCATACGCACCCATCTCGAGATTCTCGAGCACACTCATGCGTGGGAAGATCATGCGTCCTTCGGGACTTTGGGCAACGCCGCGGAAGGCGATCTCATGCGGCGGCAATTTCTCCAATTCTTCCCCTTCCAAAACCACGGAGCCAGAGCGCGGTTTGTTGATACCCTGGATCGTGCGAAGCGTCGTGCTCTTGCCTGCGCCATTGGAGCCGATCAACGTTACAATTTCACCTTTTTCAACATTCAGGGAGATGCCCTTCAGGGCATGGATATTTCCATAGTAGGTATGAACATCTTTGAGTACGAGCATAGTAGGCTCCTGCCTTTACTTGGTAACGGTGCCTTTTCCGAGATAGGCTTCGATCACGCGTTGATTTTTCTGCACTTCAGCAGGACTGCCTTCGGCGATCTTTTCGCCATAATCAAGAACCGACACGCGATCGGAAATGCCCATGACCACGCGCATGTGATGCTCGATGAGCAGGATCGTCAATCCAAGTTCTCTTCGCAGTCGTGTAATGAAGTCGGTGAGATCATGTGTCTCGTTCGGATTCATGCCCGCTGTTGGCTCATCGAGCAGGAGCAGCTTGGGTTCTGTAGCGAGTGCCCGGGCAATCTCGAGGCGGCGCTGAAGTCCATAGGGAAGATTCTTGGCTGTGACGTTTGCCTGCGAGCGCCGCAGACCGACAAAATCCAGAAGCTCGAGCGCCTTCTTGCGCGCATCCGCCTCTTCCAGCATGACGGCCGGAGTTCGCAGGATTTGACCGACCAGGCCGGAATGCAGGCGCACATGTTCCCCGACCAGCACATTTTCGATCGCGCTCATATTGGCGAACAGACGAATGTTCTGGAAGGTCCGCGCCATACCCAAAGCTGTGATCTCGAACGGTTTAAGTTTTGTAATGTCCTGACCATCAAATTCCAACTCGCCGCTGGAGACCTGATAAATACCGGTCATAGTGTTGAAGAATGTCGTCTTGCCTGCTCCGTTGGGGCCGATGAGTCCGGCAATCATCCCTTTTTCAAGGGTGAAGTCAACGTTGTGGACAGCAACAAGTCCTCCGAATATTTTGCTGACTTTGCGGGCTTCAAAGAGACTCACATTGACCTACCTTTACTTGGGGGTGCCGCTTTCAAAGGCGGGGGCAGTCGCTCCGGCAGGAGCCGGTTCGTTTTCATCGGCATGCAGTTCCTCGCGGATTTGCTCGCTCGGGATCAAGCCTTCTGGACGCAACGCCATCATGAGGACCAAGGTCAAGCCAAACAACAGGAAGCGATATAAGATTGGATTTGCGTTCTGCGCGACGGCAGTCTGCACAATGGGATTGGACGCCAGAGCGGGTAGAACTGTGTGCTGCAGCAGACCCCCTAAGAAGTCTTTCAATGCCGGAAGAAAGAGCCGGTCCGCCGTCATGAGTGCAAGTCCGCCTACGATGACGCCATTCACATTGCCGAGACCGCCCAGGATGACACAGCTCAAAATGATGATCGAGGCACTAAAGTCGAATACGCTGGGGAAGATACCGCGGATATAAGCTGCATAGAAGGCGCCTGCAAAGCCTGAGAAGGTGGCGCCCATGGCGAATGCCAGCAGCTTTGTCCGCACCGGGTTGATACCCATCTGTGCTGCAGCAAGCTCATCTTCGCGGATTGCCATCCAGGCGCGCCCCAGGCGACTCTCACGCAGACGATTGATCAGAAAAACAGTCAACAGGATGATGCCGATAATGAGGAAATACCAGGGAACCGGGTTATCCGATCGGAACTCACCTGGCTGGAAAATATTGATGAATGTAGCAAACGGGCCGGTCTTGGGGTGGGGAATAGGCAGGAAGAGCAGCAAAATAATGGCGAGGGTCGCCAGGAAACCGACCAGCCGTCCGGTAGTGCGATTGCCCATCGATCGGGCACGAAGATAGAAGTAAACGGCCAAGGAAACCGCCAGGACCAACAGCACCCACTTGAGGATCAGGCCCGGCCCCATTGCTTCACCGTGAGAAATAAATGGAAGAACCGGACGCCCGATGGGATTGATGCCCTTTTCGCCTGCGGTTAGATCTTCGTGGGACATGAAGGTGATACATTGTGTCTGGATACGGAATAAAGGCAGTATCCAGCAGGTGAGTGGCTCCTTGATCGTGACGTCGATCAGGTTTCTGAAAAGCACCGGTACAATTTCACCAAAGCCAAGCGTAACGATAGCAAGATAGTCGCCACGCAAGGGAAGAGTTGGAGCACCAAGGATCAGGCCAAAGATAGCGCCCACGGCAGCAGCAATCCAGATCACCAACCAGAAGTTGAGGAAGATGTTGTGCTGGGGTGAGGAAAGAATGCCGGTCGTATAGGCGCCGATGGCAAAGAAAGCCGCATATCCCAGATCGAGCAGACCTGCGTAACCGACCACGATATTGAGTCCCAGGCCAAGGATCACGAAGATCAAGGCGAAGATAATCTGCGCCGTCCAGCGAAGTTGAGAGAATTGATCAAAGAATGGAAATGCGATGATCAAAAAACCCAGGACGATCAGTTTGGCGATGCGCTCCTGGCGGGGTGGCAAGCCGCGAAATGCAGCCATCAAACAAGTAAAGATGACTACCCCCAAAAAGCCGATAATATTTCCACCCAGGACGGTGTTGATATCATAGGGTGGTTTACCAATGGTTGGATAAATCTTGTAATTTTGAATCAGACTCAGGGCAACGAGTATGGTTGCCGCCACGAGAGCAGTCGGCAAAACCTCGCGAGCCAGCTGGAGGGGTGCTTTTTGTTTGAGTCGATCCGCGGCAACTAAGCCCAAGGCGACCCCCAGCACAATACCGATCACAGTGACAGACCAGCCGCCAAAGAGGAAGGTTAGCAAGCCGCCAACAATTCCGTAAAAGATCGCTGTCTTCATATTTTGATTCATGGCGGCACCTCGTTATGCTTTCTGCCCGGTTTGTTCGCCAAGCAAGCCCGTCGGGCGGAAGAGTAGCACCAAAACCAGGATGGCGAAAACCCAGGCATGTGTCCAGCGAGCGTTGAGATAACCATCACTGAAGGATGCCAGCAGGCCAATCAGGAAACCGCCCAGCATCGCGCCGGTGATATTGCCAATTCCTCCCAACACCGCTGCGGTAAACGATTCCAACCCTGCGCGAAAGCCCATGAACCACCAGGCGGTATTGTTGTATAAGCCGGCCATCAATCCGGCTGCACCGGCCAGGCCACCGCCGATCAGGAAGGTGGCCGTAATGACCCAGTCAATATCGATGCCAAGCATCTTGGCGGCATCGCGGTTTTGAGCGGTTGCACGCATGGCTTTGCCGAGCCGTGTGCGCTGGACAAACAAATAGAGACCGATCATCAGACTCACGGCGAGAACGATCACCAGAAGGTCTTTGATCGTAAAGCGCAAATGGAGCCCGGTGGAAGCCAATAGATTGACATTTCCACCGTTGAACCCGGTCAACTTGACCAGTTTACTAAGCAAATCTGGGAAGGATTTTTGGGACGCGCCACCGGTGGTTCCAAACAATGGGACGAGCCATGACTGGGACGCCCACATGAGTCCAAGGTTTTCGATGATGAAAGACATACCGATGGCAGAGATCAACGGAGCGAGACGCGGGGCATTGCGCAGCCGCCGATAGGCCAGCCGTTCAATGGTTGCATTCAGCGCGGCACAAACAGCAATAGCAACAACAAGGGCAAAAATAAGACCAAGGACAATTCGTAGCGGGTCGGTACTATCCAATGTATGAGTCAACGATAGAACCGTCAATGATGTAAAGACGCCGATCATATACACGTCGCCATGCGCAAAATTGATGAGTTCAATAATGCCGTACACCATGGTGTATCCCAGTGCGATAATCGCCAGGATTGCTCCATTGGAAAGACCAATAAGCAGGAATTGGACCAACTGCAAGGGATTACTTTTGACGTTTGCAGCAATGGCTGGCACATCAAAGCCGGCAATGGGACCGATCAGAAATGCAATATAAAGCGCGAGAGCAGCGACCCCGATGCGCTTTAGAGTAGATTTTGCTTTGGTGCTCATGTTCCTTCTCCTTACCTGCTCATTATCTGGAGCCAGATAAAGGTTGGGGGCGGCATGGTGTGCCACCCCCAACAGGGTCAAACAGAATCGGATTTATTCCACGGTGTCAACGGCTTTGTAGGCACCACCCTGGACCTGGTAAACCGTCATAGAGGTCAATGTAGTGTCACCGTTCTCGTCAAAGGACCACTTGCCGAGCACGCCATCGAAGTCCTTAATTGCCATGACTGCTTTGGTGACTGCGGCACGATCGGTCGGGTCGCCACCGGAAGCACAAACATCCTCAATTGCCTTGAGCAAAACGTTCATTGCTTCGTAGCCATAGATCGCATACGGTTCGGTCAGCTTGCCATACTTGGCTTCGTAATCAGTAAGGAACTTCTTGCCAGCTTCGGTCCAGTTATCAGGAGCGAGACCAGCGACGGATGCATAGGCACCTTCGGCGATATCGGCGCCAGCACCATCGATGAATGCCTGCGTTTGGACACCATCGGGTCCCATGAACTTGACGGTCTCGTTGTCGCCCATGATCGAAACCTTATCCTTCAATAGCTGGGAGGCATTGTTATCGACGACCATACCAACGAAGATGCCATCGGGTGGACCACCGGCGTTGCTGGTGGAAATCTTGGTCATCAACGCTTTGTAATCGGCGGCTTTCGGGTCGATCCCTTCGTGGCCAACAACAGTCATGCCAACTTCCTTAGCGGTCGCTTCAAACACATCTGCAACACCCTTACCGTACAGTTCCTGATCGTCCAGAATATAGACGGTGTTAACGCCGAGTTTATCGTGCATATACTTGGCGTCCACAGCGCCCTGAACATCGTCGGCGGTAACCACACGGGCATAGTTGCGTGTGCTCGAGGGATAGTACTTATCCGGTTCACCTTCCTCAGCACCGATGGTCTTCGTGAGGCCCGAATACGTATTGGCTGGCGAAATCATGACTAGCGGCCCAGCCTGATTGAGGATCGGGATGGACAGTTTGGCAGCGCCGGAATTAAAGGTACCCAGGTATGCGATGACGGATTTGTCTGCGGCAGCTTTGTTACCATTTTCCGTTTCGACAGCGGGGTCCCACTTGCCGAGAGCGGCAGAGGCATCGTCCCAGGCTTCGTACGCAAGATTGTACTTGCCGCCACAGGCCTGGTTGTTCGCCTGCTCGAGGCGTAACTGTTCGGCGTTAACGATGGTCTGCGTCTGGGTCAAGGACGCGCCCGTCATCGGCAGACTGGAGACGATCTTCAAGGTAGTACCACCGGTGGCTGGGGCTTGTGTGGAAGCGGGTGCTTCCGTCACGGCGGGAGCTTCAGTGGCGGCTGGAGCTTGGGTCGCTGCAGGTTGACCACCACCGCAGGCAGCGAGTGCCATGCTGGCGATGATCAGCAGCGAGAACAGACTTAACAAGCGTTTCATTTTTCTTTCTCCTCCGAAATTGGATGAATGGAATTCATGTATCCTCTTTGCTGGGTGGATACGACAATAGGGCGGACAACGCTCTTCAAAGTCGGCAACACCTCCTTTCGCTTAGAGTTTCGCTTTACGAAATATAAATATTACAACAAGGCACGAGAAGAATCTCGTGGCTTCTCTTTTTTCTACGGGGGGATAAACAGTAAACGTCGATTGCCAATGTTAAAACAATTGTGTGAGTGGGTCAAGGATAATCTTTAGAAATTTTATTTCTTTTCCTGCGGCGTATACAACAATTGCTCACGGATCCGAAGGTCTGTATTGCGGATTTTCATTGCCAGATCGGCCGCCAGATTGTACATCAGCCGGTAGCCGAGCTGCGGGTACGTGTCGCACAACATGATCAGCTTATCACGTGGAATAATGAGCAAACGCGTATCCTTTTGAGACGCACAGGCAGAGGCTGAGCGCAATCCTTCATCCACCAGGGCGACCTCGCCGAAATTCTGTCCGCGCCGAAGTGTGGCAATTGTTTTATTTTCGCTCCCCGCCTCCATCGTACCGACCAGCGAAGGGTCTACAAAAATATCCACCTCACCTTGTACGATAATATAGAGCTCTTTGCTGCTGCTATTCTCTTTAAAGATCAGATCGTCCTTTTGATAAACGGCTTCCTGGCACAGATTTGCAACGAGCTCCAGCTGTGTCGGCGTAAACTGGTAGAAGATATCACTCTGCTTGAGGAAGTTCACGATGGATGTAGTGGACACAAAGACCTCCAGTTGAGTTGAGTGTAGCATAAACGGGGATGGAGTGCAACGATTCCGGCTCCAGAGCAACAGTGTGTACTATTATGGATACACTTGACTCAGCCAATCGAGCGGATTCACCTGCACGCCGTTCACCCAGACCTCCCAATGGAGGTGCGCTCCGGTGACTCGGCCCGTTCCGCCAACCAGACCGATCACCTGTCCGGCTTGAACCGTCTCGCCTACGTTGACCAGGATTTGCGACTGGTGCCAGAACCCGCTGTAGACACCCCAGCCATGATCGATGAGTGTGGCATTCCCACGGACGGTGAGCGGCCCCGCGAACACGACTTTACCCGCCGCGGGAGCAAAGATTTGCAAGCCCTCGCCGCCGCAAAAATCGAGTCCGCTATGGAACCCTGGCACTTCGATATCTGAATTAATAACCGTATAGATTCGACGTGTTCCATAACGCGAAGTGAAACAATCTGCGTAAGACGCCGGAGATGTAAAAATGCCATTCCAGTAACGCGGCGACGTGGCAGGCTCGGTGACGGAAGTGATTTGATTGAACTCCGGTTCGGTCACAGCCGGGTCGAGCGTGCTCGGATCGTTGAGAGGGATATCCTCACTTAGATAATTCCCCGAGCGCAGCAGCACCATTTGCTCATACGACTGTTTTGTCCCATCGGGCAGGGTAGCTTCCACTCTTAACGGATAGATTCCTGGCTCCAGCATGGCATGCACCCCTTGTAAGGCGACCTGCGTACTGCCATCCTGAAAAAAGTGGAGCGGATGATCGACAAGCATTCCGGATAACGAAACATCGCTTTGTGCTTGTACTTTGATGACTTCCGTCTCACCCTGGACCAGCGGTAGCGGTGCAATGCTGGCAGATTGAAATGCGGAAGGTAGACCTGTTGCGTTCTCCTCATTATTTCCGGAGGGCGAATAAAGTACATCGCCGGGAATGGTGTCCCAGGTTCCGCCCAATTTGTTGACGGCGGATAGTGTCCAGGGATCGCTGTTTTCTTTGATGGCAAGCTCCAGAAGCGATTCGCCCGTCGTCGCCACGAAGCGCGTGTTGAGAGGAGATTGATTCGCCTGCTGCGGGATTACCAAACTGACTCCCACGTACAGTTCCGATGGGCTGACAAGGTGGTTCAATCTGATCAATTGTTCGTCAGAGACCTGGGTGCGCCGCCGTAAGCTGCGCAACGAATCGCCAAACGAAATCACCTCGGTTTCCAGTACACCGGTGACACCCTGCAGGCCGGGTATCACGATCTGTTGCCCTTGTGATAAAAAATTGGGATCTATATTTGGATTTGCTGCGACCAGATCATCCACCGACACGTTAAAGCGGGCGGCGATATCGGAAAGCGTATCGCCCGGCTGCACAACATAGACGGGTCCGCTGGCTTGGGCAGAAACATGCTGAGGAAAAAAAGAGGCGGTGAAGCCAAGGAGGAGAATGAGGCCGAGAAGTCTACGCATTCTTGAAGTGCACCGTGTCCCCAATTTGAAACTCGTCCCATCGTGCCGGATGAACTTCTAACACATACTTGGCAGGTTGTTTTGAAAAATAGGCCGGCCGCCAAGATTTGGCAAGAACCCTGTCCACAATCTGCATCTGTGAGTTGATCCAGATCACAGCCAGGTCAAACGATACGAACAGCATGTGGATAGAAGACTCAAGGCGTGAATCACGTGACCCCACCAGAACCAGGCCTTCGTCCCGCGCGAGCGATGGGCGCAAAGTGAATCCACGTAATTGTGTGAGGAAGCTGTCACAGTATTTGATCCGCAAGGGTTCCTCGATCCCGCGGTCCTTGTTTTCGATTGAAATTGTTTTCGTCATAGGGAATGTAAAAACGAGGCGTCTTTGGGATCGCCTCGTTTCAAGCTTTGGATTTGAGCACCTTCTCGACGCTGTTCATAAGATCTTGGGGACTGAACGGTTTGGCGATGTAGTC
>DATHUN010000733.1:0-2011 GCA_035462205.1 Anaerolineales bacterium | reverse complement strand
ATCGGCTCCGGGACATCCGGACCGGCCAGCAGCACAGAAACGTATAAAGGACTGGAATAGGTTAAATCGCGTTCTACACATTCCTCGATGGAATGCTTGGGGTCCCCGAACCAATACTTCAAGCCCCATTGTTTCGACTCGGGGCTGCGGCTCGGGAAATACAGCTTCATCCCTTTGTTATAGGATTCAATTGGCGAAACCTCATGGAAGAGATCGCCTAAACCTTCACGCTTGAGACGCTCGAATGAATCCAGTTGAACTTCAATCAGATTGGGAAGTTTGATGTTAACGGGAATTCGCGCATAACTCTTGCGGGGTAAAGAAGAAGACATTCGGTTCACTCCTAACCTTAGGTATGTGCGCCGTTACGAAGTACCGCCACTTCTCCTCGGATTTCGTTCTTGCCAGGTAACAGATGCAATTCAAATCCAGAGGATCTTACAAGATGCGGTATACACACGAAGACATCCCGCGTTATTTGGCGGGATAGCAAACTGTGATTATATACGAAAATGTAAGGATCTGCAAGGGGTCTTTTGCTTAGCTTTTCTCCCTGTTCCCCCCACTTGGATGCTTTCATTCTATCATATTCTGGCGCTTTCGCAACCTACAACAGCCTTACGGGGTTTTGAGTAGAGAGATAGCAAATCCCATCCCTGGAGGCATCATGGCAACAGCACGGGCAACGGTTGACAAGACAGTAAATAAAACGGTCAATGACAAGAGGGAAATCTTCGGCTGGGCAATGTACGACTGGGCGAATTCTGCCTTCAGCACGACCGTGGGAACGGTCTTTCTTGGACCTTATATTGCTTCCCTGGCCGCTAAAGCAGCCGAAGCCTACCCCGACGGTCTCGCACGCTTCTTTGGGATCCCTGTTGCACCGGATTCCTTCCTCCCCTACTGCATTTCGTTTTCTGTTGGATTGCAAGTGCTCTTCCTCCCAATCCTGGGTGCGATTGCCGATTACTCCCACATGCGTAAACGGATGATGCAGATTTTCGCCACGATTGGTGCCATTGCCACGATCCTGATGTTCTTTATCACCGGAAGCGCATGGTGGCTAGGAGGTGTACTCTTTATCATCGCCAACCTGACCTTTGGTGCGGCGATCGTTTTTTACAATGCCTATCTGCCAGATATTGCCAGTGAAGAAGAGCGTGATCGAGTTTCGTCGTACGGATGGGCAATGGGATATCTCGGGGGAGGAGTACTACTGGCGTTGAATCTGGCATTCTTTTTATTTAGCGATAAGTTAGGCGTACCAGGGGATCTTGCGGTACGCATCAACCTGGCATCCGCAGGAATTTGGTGGCTCGGCTTCTCGTTTATCACCTGGGCACGTCTGCGAGCCCGTCATGCAGCGCGACCGTTACCGGCCGGCGACACCTATCTTAGCGTCGGATTCAAACAATTGGGAAACACCTTCCGCGAGATCAAGCACTTCCCTGAAACGCTAAAGTATTTGCTAGCATACGTTCTTTACAATGACGGAATCCAAACGGTCATTGCTGTATCCTCGACCTTTGCTGCCGCCCCCCTTGCCCGCGGCGGCGTCGGACTTCCTCAAAATCTTTTGATCGCAGCCATCCTGATGATTCAATTTGTGGCATTCGCAGGTGCCCTCTTTTGGGGCAGGCTTGCCAGATGGATCGGCGCCAAGCAAGCTATTGTTGTTAGCCTTGTGATCTGGTCGGGCGTGGTGATCTATGCCTACGGCGGCTTGAAGGGCGATAACCGTATTATGGAGTTCTTCATCCTGGGAATTTTCATTGCACTGGTGATGGGCGGATCGCAAGCGATCAGTCGCAGCCTATTCGCACAGATGATCCCCGACGGAAAGGAAGCCGAGTTCTACTCCTTCTACGAGGTCAGTGAACGAGGCACCTCCTGGACAGGTCCATTGGTATTTGGTTTGGCGAATCAGTTGTTTGGCAGTTTACGCTTTGGAATTCTGGCGCTGATTTTTTACTTTATCGCCGGTTTAATTGTTTTGCCTTTTGTCAATGTG
>DATHUN010000732.1:0-2917 GCA_035462205.1 Anaerolineales bacterium | reverse complement strand
GTGCGCAATTCTTCCAGACGAATCTGGTTTACGACATGGCGGGGATGGAAATCTGGCTGAACGAGCTAGCGAAACGGAACGTGCTGGATAAGGTGTATATCCTGATTGGCATCACGCCTTTGAAAAGCCTTAAGATGGCTCGGATACTCTCAGAAGTTCCAGGAGTGTATGTACCAGCCTTTGTTTTGCAGCGCATGGAAGTTGCTGACAAAGCTGGTAACGCGCAGGAAGAAGGAGTGCAGATTGCACTTGAGCTAATTCACGAAGTGAAGAAATACCAGGGGGTCAACGGTATTCATCTTATGCCCGTGGGTTGGGATGAGATCGTCCCGCGTATAATCAGGGAAGCGGATCTCGTACGATTGGAGGCTCCCATCCCACACGAAATACAGCAAAGCCTGGCAAAGAGCCTATGAACGAGCGGGCTTGATCGTTGACAGTGAAGAACATCGGAGGGCACATGCATACTATTCTGAAAAGTAACACCAAAGAAGTTGTGATCGGGGCGGATAAGCCGTTTGTGATTATTGGAGAAAAGATCAATCCGACGGGTATCAAAAAGTTGGGGCAGGCACTGGTCGAGCAGAATTTTGATTATGTCAAACTTCTCGCCCGGCGGCAGGTTGCCTGGGGCGCGGAGGTATTGGATGTGAACGTCGGCCACCCGCAAATCGACGAAGCGGCGATCATGCCCAAAGTCGTCGAGGCGATCGTCTCGGTTGTGGACGTTCCGCTGTGCATCGATTCGAACGAGCCAAAAATCTTGGAAGCCGGGCTGAAATTTGCCCCGGGCAAGCCGTTAGTGAATTCGGTCAACGGCGAAGAGAAACAGCTCTCGACGGTGCTGCCCATTGTCAAAGATCGGGGCGCGGCGGTGATCGGGCTGACCATCGGTGAGGAAGGAATCCCGGCGACACCGGAGGGACGTCTCGCTGCGGCGGGAATCATCATCGAACGTGCCGCCAGGATGGGCATTCCGATCGAAGATATTATCATCGATCCACTGGTCATGACCGTGGGTCATAACAGCAACGCGGCGCTGGTCACCTTGAAGACGATTGAATTGGTCAAAAAGGAATATGGCGTCAACATCAGCCTGGGCGCCAGCAACGTTTCATTTGGCTTACCGGACCGTCAATCGGTGAACAGTGCATTCCTGGCGCTTGCGATCCAAGCAGGTGTGACGACATCGATTACAGATCCTATTAAACTCGGCGCTTCCATCAAGGCAATCGATTTGCTGCTTGGCAAAGATGCGAATTCGATGCGCTATTTGAAATACTTCCGGGCAACGGAGAAATTACGAGAGCAAGAGGCGGCAGTCAAAGTTCCGTAATTGGTGAAGGAAATTAGAGACTGGAGATGAGTAGGTCACGTCTGAAGCGCGATCTACTTTTTTAAATCGTCGAGGTTAACTTCTAACTTTGAATCCAGCGAATTGATTTTCAATTGATTTCCCACCAATTCAACTGAATCTTGCTTCCATCCGAAATAAGACCAAAAGCATGCGTTCGATTGGTCTACTTCCAGCATGATAGAAATGGCTGGTTCCTTGTGTCCATAATATTGCGAGCGCCAGCCGCGCGTGGAATCGGGGTCGCCGCGAACCACGGAGAATTTCCCATGACCAGCAGCCACTCCAAGCTGAACTTTATATTTTATGGAATCAACAGATAAAAGCAACTGATTTTCTTGTCTTTCGAAGGTAAAGTCACTCAGCAACCATTGCAGCGCGTAATGATGTTGTCCTCGAGCGACGAGTTCATCTACAACGAGCCAGCGGTCTTCGCCGAGTGACATCACGCTACGTTCATGATTTACGGCGTCGGATAATCGCCGGTAACCATCGTGTTCCCCTTGCCACATTTTTTCATCCCCTTTAAGAACTTTACCGTGTGACCAATTCGTCCAAGTAAAACGGGTGAGCATTTTCATTTGGTCGAGATGATCGACAGTGACAGTGTTGTGAACCGCAGTGTGAGCCAGTCCATTGCGCCAGATGCCTTGTCCGCTGTAGAGGTAGGTGCCGGCGTCGCAGGCGATATTATGACCCCGAATCCACAGGTCCAGGTGCAATTGGTCGGCATGGGAGGGGCGTGAACGATAGTCGGTGCAGCGGAGGATGGCTTTGCTGTTTGCCCCACGTACGAGGTAGGTGCCGCCCTGAGGGAAATAGGATTGGGATTGATCGACTCTCACCCCTGCTCCTCTCCCTTCAAGGGGGAGGGAGTCTGCGCCACACAACCAAAATAATTCTTCATCCCAGGGACCGGGTTCGAAGAGGAGTTGTTTCTTTGTTATGTAAGAACCTAGCTGTAATAGCGGGCGGTAATCGGTGAAGTCGCAGTTGTTCAATTGGAGAATCAGGGCTCCATCGTTCGAGCCGTAGACGGGCATTTTGCCCGTTTCGAGATCTATAAGCTGGGAGAGGTAATCAATCGAGGTAGAGACGCGTTCAGCAATGAGACTAGAGAGGGGAGATTGGTGGAATTCCGCTAATCGTAAGACGCAAAGATAAAGATGCAGGATGAAGCGATGATAGTTGAGCGAGTACATCGAATATGTTCCGTCAGGGAAAATTTGTGCCGCGGCTTCCTCTTCGAGAAGATCACGCCCAAAGGAAAGGTATTTTTCCGCATCCCGTAATTCGGGGAAGAACAGCCCAACCAGCCATAATCCAAAGGCTTCACTGATCGTGTGGTTGCCGTGGGTAGAAATGGCGTAGGCAATATTCTTGTAAATCCGTTCCGCGTGAGCGGCAACCAAGACTGTGAACTGGACGACACGTTGAGGAGTGGTCAGAGGCGAATCAGCGAATTGGTAGTAGCCGAACATCCAGGCAAGGAGACGTAATGC
Source organism: Anaerolineales bacterium (assembly GCA_035462205.1). GTDB lineage: Bacteria > Chloroflexota > Anaerolineae > Anaerolineales > Villigracilaceae > Defluviilinea. The sequence continues at coordinate 61 of DATHUN010000732.1, read as the reverse complement.
GGCTTCTTGACCGTCCATCCAGTTGGGTCCCGTGTTGGGAGGATTGGACTCTGCCCATGAT
>DATHUN010000731.1:0-4948 GCA_035462205.1 Anaerolineales bacterium | reverse complement strand
TCCGTGAGGAGGGTTTTACTCTTACAACAAAATTCGATGAGCTCACCCGCACCCAGGAATGGGGTTGCCAACCCGAAGGGCTGGTAGCTTTACAGCTAGGTGGTACATCGGCAGCGACATTGAATACCGCCAACATGAAGGTTGACTTTGACGTGAATCACGTCAGCGGTGTGACGTTCCCCAGCTCGATCCATCCCGGTGACACGTGGCAGCATGCCCTGGAATTCACCGCCAAACTCACCGTTGGGGGCCAGGCCATGAATGCCACCGGCGATGCAAAATCGAGCTTCCAGGCAATTGGCGTGGAAAGTGTCACCGTACCCGCGGGCACGTTTGATGCGATGAAAATCCATATTGATACGGCGATCAATATTAACGGGATTTTTAACGGCATCAGCTTCCCCGTTACTGTTTCCAGCCCATACGATTACTGGTTCGTCCAAGGTGTCGGCTGGGTTAAAGCCAGCGGCACCGGCAAAGTCGGGGATCAGTCATTCAACGAGACGATTGAGCTGCAATCCTTCAATATTCCGTAAATAAAATCGGGCGACACTCGCCCGATTTTATTTATCAGAAAATGTTATCCTGAGGGACGTCCTACGCAACCGAAGGATGTCTTATTTTCGAGTAGAGTTCCTTCGCTCAGAATGACACTGCTTTTTTTAATCAGCAAACATCACAACCAAGCGTCCCTCGTCATCATAGTAGGACCGCGCGCTGAAGGGCATGTCACCGGGTTTCATCGTGTAAATTTTAGCTAGCAACACCGGTAAGTCCTCTACCACAGGCAAGTGACCGATCGATTCACGCTCCACCCATTCTGCAGTCCCCTCCCTGGAGGGTTGTGGCTCACCGTCCGGGCATTCTCCGCTAAAAATATAGAGCCCAATCCCTATTTCACCCGCGTCGACAATCAATGTGCCGCACAGCCACAAGTCAGCACTCAGCCCCGTCTCTTCCAGCAGCTCACGCTTCGCGGCCGACAGAGCATCTTCTCCCCTCTCGATATGACCGCCCAAGCCGTTGTATTTGCTCGCCCAGAGACGTTTGGTCGGCGCGCCCTTGAGCAGCAAATATGCTTCACCGCGCCGCAAGAATATCGCCGTGCGCGGAATGATGGTGTAACGGTCTTTCGTAATACCCTGGTCAGATTGAGGCATGAAGTTCTCCTTCAGTTCATGGAGTGCTATAATTTTTCATGGCATTTTAACTGAAGACGGCGCGGGACTTAGTTACGATTGCTTTTCTGTTAGATCGAGAGACATGGGCAGACGTAGAATTGCAAATCAATGGGCGTTAAAGACATAACAATTCCATTGTAGAGGTGCATCATGACTGAATACAAAGCAAATTTGGTAGGAGATGGCAAGGGCGGCTTCATAAGATTTCCGGTTTTTATCTCCCAACTGGATATGGACTTGATCGAAACGGAATTTTTCGCTAAGGATGGCGATGTGTTTGTCGTCACCTATCCCCGTTCCGGAACAACCTGGACCGAGCAGATCGTGCATCTCCTGGTCAATCACGGCGAGCAGGGCACCCAACGACTTACGGATGCCGTCCCCTGGCTGGAAACTTTGCCTCACCGTCCCAATGGGGTGTCCGAATTTTTGAAAACGCTGCATGGCCGCCGTTTGTTCACGAGCCACCTGCCCTATCCGCTGATGCCAAGCCTCAAAAACACAACTACTAAAGTCGTATACGTGGCGCGCAATCCGAAAGACGTGGCAATATCAACTTACTTCCACGATCAAAGCAAAGCGAGCTATGAAGGGACCTGGGAAGAACACTTCCAGCTTTTCCAAAACGGCGAAGTTTATTTTGGCTCCTACTTTGACCACGTCCTGCCGTGGTGGCAAGCCAGTCAAAGGAACGAGAACATCCTGTTCTTAAAATACGAAGAGATGAAAAAAGATCACAGAGGCAGCGTTGCCAAGCTCGCCTCTTTTCTGAGTATCCCAGCTAATCCTCAAATTATTGACAAGGTCGTGACGTTGAGCAGTTTTCAAGCCATGACATCCAATCAGAACACCAACTTTGAATGGATCCCGCAAAAGGAGGACAAGCCGAAACACTTCCGCAAAGGAGATATCGGCGATTGGAGAAATCATTTCAACGCCGAACAAAGCCAACAAATGGATGATTTGTTTGTGGAGAAAATGAAAGACACCGGTCTACAATTTGACTTCGGAGACGGGGTGATCCTGCCATAATCGCCGGTTAATGCATGGAATCTTGCCTGACCCTTAAACAAAAAAGGGGCGACCCGGCATCCTCCCCTTGTGGGATGGGTCGCCCCGACATTTTCTATGCTACCGTAATCATATCGTCCAGATACACATCCTGAATAGTGTTCAGAAGCTGGATACCTTCGGCCATCGGACGCTGGAAGGCTTTGCGTCCGGAGATGAGACCCTGTCCGCCGGCGCGCTTGTTGATGACGGCGGTTGCGGCAGCTTCGGCGAAATCATTTGCGCCGGAAGCGCCGCCGCTGTTGATCAGACCGACACGTCCCATGTAGCAGTTCGCTACCTGGTAACGGCACAGATCAATCGGGTGGTCGCTGGAAAGTTCGCTGTACATGCGCTTATCCAGCTTGCCATAGGAGCTGTCACCCGTGTTCAACGCTAGGAAGCCACCATTGTTCTCGGGCAGTTTCTGCTTGATGATGTCCGCTTCGAGTGTGACACCCAGGTGATTTGCCTGTCCGGTCAGGTCCGCCGAGACGTGGTAATCCTTGTCCTTCTTGAAGGCCTGATTGCGCAGATAGCACCACAAAACGGTCGCCAGGCCCAGCTCATGTGCGAGGGCAAAGGCTTGCGCAATCTCGATTAACTCGCGGTGTGAATCGTCGGATCCGAAATAGATCGTCGCACCGATGGCAGCCGCGCCCATCTCATACGCCTGCTTCACCGTCCCAAACAGGATCTGTTCAAAGCTGTTCGGGTAGGTCAACAACTCGTTGTGATTGATCTTCACCAGGAAGGGAATCTTGTGGGCATACTTACGTGACATCATTCCCAGCACGCCGAATGTCGAAGCGACCGCGTTGCAGCCGCCTTCGATCGCCAGCCGGATGATGTTCTCGGGGTCGAAATAATCGAGGTTCTTCGCAAAGCTGGCGCCCCCCGAATGCTCGATGCCCTGGTCCACAGGCAGGATCGAGAGATAGCCCGTCCCTGCCAGGCGGCCGTTGTTATACATCCACGACAGGTTGCCCAGCACGCGGTTGTTGCGATCAGACTGCATCAACACTTCGTCCACGAAGTTCGGGCCGGGCAAATGCAATCGTTCCTTGGGGATTTTGGGCGCGCTGAACCCCAGCAGGGATTCGGCTTTGTCGCCCAACAAAGATTGAATATCAGAAGTCATTTCTAGCGTCATCAGTTCCTCCTGCCCGGCGCCATCCATCTGGGCCGGACCAAATTATGTTCCTTTTCCACGTGCGAAAAGTATATTTTTAATTGAGATCCATCTGCTGCGGAGCAGAAATTGGTCAGCTTGATTATAACCCTCAACTCCGGCTATAATGGTCACTGCGACCTTATACGGAAGTACTCGTATATGCTCGTAGGAGGCACACATGGACCAATTTTTTGAGAAAGTGACCAGCCAGCAGGATCCGTTCAAGACGCTCGCGTCCCACATCCCTGGCTTCAGCGGATATGTCAACCGGCAGAACCGCCGCGATGCAGATAAGCTCCTGCGCGATACGGTGGCACGTCGCTTCGATGAACAGTGGAAGCGCGCTTCCCAGCTGCAGAGTGACATGGTGAGCAACGGCATGCTCGCCTATGTAGACGACATGGAGAAAGCCAGCATCCAGTTGCGCACCTTCATCGACAAGATCACCACCGCGCCGCGCGGCTATTCCGGGCTGTTTGACGCGGTCAAGATCAACGAGCCGGAACTGCAGGCGATCTACCAGTTTGATGCAGCATTCTTTGATCTCGGCGAGCAGGTTGGGCGTGCCCTCGATAACGTCGAGGCGAGCCTTGGCGATCAGGCAGCGCTGCCAGCCGCCATCCGCAATGTTACCTCGCTGGCAAGGCTAGCGGTGGAAACATACAACCGCAGATCAGAAGCTGTCACAGGTTCAGGAAAATAATGGTAGGCGTCGGCGGCTGCCGACCCCTACGGATACCGTTATGTGGAACGAATATCTAAATGTAACTACGATTGAAGAAGCCATGCAAGCCCTGGCAAAGAAGGGCGAACGCGCCCGTCTCGTTGCGGGCGCGACCGATTTAATTCTGGAGCTGGAGCGCGGTGTCCGCAAGGGGATCGAAACGCTCATTGATGTCACCCGCATTCCCAAGCTGGATCTAATCACCATTGACGAAGATGATGTCATTCATCTTGGTCCGCTGGTGACGCATAATCACTGTGTGGAATCGCGACTGATCCGTGCCCGTGCCTATCCGCTGGCGCGCGCTGCTTGGGAAGTGGGTGCGCCGCAAATCCGTAATCGCGGCACAATCGCCGGTAACCTGATCACCGCCTCGCCCGCCAACGACACGATCACACCCTTGATGGCATTGAACGCCGCGGTGACGCTGCAATCCACGAAAGGCATACGCACCGTCCCTCTGCGGGAATTCTACAAGGGCGTGCGCAAAACCGTCATGCAGCCCGATGAAATGATGGTCGATATTTCTTTTCCGGCAATGAATACCAGCGCTCGCGGCACGTTCATCAAACTGGCATTGCGCCGCGCCCAGGCAATCTCGATTATCGATGCCGCGCTCATTCTGGATGTCGAAGGAGAGACGATCCAATCCGCATCCATCACACTTGGAGCCGTCGCGCCGACGATCATCCACGCCGGGATTGCGGAAAACTATCTCGCCGGTAAACTGCTCAGCGATGAAGTCTTCGAAGAGGCGGCGCGCCTTACCATGCAGGCTGCCACGCCGATCGACGATATCCGCGGCTCGGCGAGCTATCG
>DATHUN010000730.1:0-3028 GCA_035462205.1 Anaerolineales bacterium | reverse complement strand
ACTGGCCGGTAGCCAACCAGCTTGACCTCTTCGGGATACACAAACTCACAGGATTCGACTTGCGCATTCTTGCAGATATCGATCAATACCGGACCGGGGCGTCCGCTGCGAGCAATATAAAATGCTTCTCGGATCGTTTCGGCAATTTCATCTGCGCGGGTCACGAGATAATTATGTTTCGTGATCGGCAGCGTAATCCCGGTGACATCTGTTTCCTGAAAAGCATCCCCGCCGATCAGATGCGCGGCAACTTGTCCCGTGATGAATACAACAGGAACGGAGTCCATCATCGCTGTGGCAATGCCCGTGACGAGATTCGTGGCTCCGGGACCGGAGGTTGCCATCGCCACACCCACTTTTCCCGATGCGCGCGCGTATCCATCGGCCATATGCGCACCGCCTTGTTCATGCCGCACCAGCACGTGGTGGACAGGATAATTCAGCATGGCGTCGTAGATCGGCATGTTCGCCCCGCCGGGATAGCCGAAGACCACTTCCACGCCTTCACGCACCAGACATTCCCAAACAATTTCTGCACCTTTTTTCTTCATTGCTTCTCCTTTGTCTCATGTCATGGCGAGGAAGACTTTAGTCTGACGAAGCAATCTCCTTTTGAACGGGAGATTGCTTCGCTCCGCTCGCAATGACATTAGCTCATTAACACCGCGCCGGTATCGGCGCTGGTAACGAAATATGAATATCGCTTCAACCATTTGGAGGTTGTTTTGGATTGGAATGGAGGCAGTGCATTTAAGCGATTCTGGATTTCTTCATCGCTCAAACGGACATCGAGAGTACGTGCCGTTAAATCGATCGCGACCACATCTCCGGCGTGGAGCGCGGCGATCGGGCCGCGGGCGGCCGCTTCCGGCGAGACATGTCCGATGCATGCGCCGCGCGTGCCACCACTAAAACGACCATCGGTGATTAACGCAACCTTGTCACCGAGTCCCATCCCCATGATTGCGGAGGTCGGCGAGAGCATCTCCTGCATCCCCGGTCCACCTTTCGGACCTTCATAACGCACCACCACACAATCTCCCGCCTTCACTTTTCCAGCCAAAATACCTGCCATCGCTTCTTCCTGCGATTCAAAGATCACCGCAGGACCCTCGAACTTCATCATCACGTCAGTGACGCCGCCCACTTTGACCACCGCGCCTTTCGGAGCGAGATTGCCAAACAGGATCGCCAACCCACCCCGCTTGGAATGAGCGTTGTCATAGCGTCGAATAACCTCTTCATCATGAATATCACAGCCTTCAATTGATTCCCCTAGGGTTTTGCCGGTCACCGTCATCCGGTCAAAATGCAGCATACCTGTGCCCCACTGGATCTCGTTCAATATCGCCGGGATTCCACCTGCGCGATGGACATCTTCCATATGCCACTTGCCCGCAGGACTGACCTTGCTGATATGCGGCACTTTATCCGCTACGGAATTGATACGCTCGAGCGGGTAATCCACGCCGGCTTCGTGCGCCAATGCCAGTGTATGCAGTACGGTATTGGTCGAGCCGCCCATTGCCATATCCAATGCAAAGGCATCATCTATTGCTTCCGGAGTGACAATATCGCGCGGTTTGATATCGCGCTCGATCAGTGTCAAAATTTGCGCCGCAGCCTGGCGCGCCAACGCTTCCCGCTCGGGGGACTTTGCTAATGCGGAGCCATTGAACGGTAAAGCCAGCCCGATGGCTTCCATCAAACAGTTCATCGAATTTGCCGTGAACATGCCGGAACAAGATCCGCAAGATGGACAGGCAAATTTTTCTAATATGGTTAAACGTTTTTCGTCGATCTTTCCTGCTGAATAGGCCCCCACGCCTTCGAATACGGAAATCAAATCAATTGTCTCGCCTTCGGGAGTGAGTCCCGCTTTCATCGCTCCACCCGAGACAAAGATCGTCGGGATGTTGACACGCATCGCTGCGAGCAGCATTCCCGGCACGATCTTGTCACAATTGGGAATGCAGACCATGGCGTCGAAACGGTGGGCTTCGATCATTGTCTCCACGCAGTCCGCGATCAGTTCCCGCGACGGGAGTGAGTATTTCATCCCCATGTGACCCATTGCAATGCCGTCATCCACGCCAATCGTGTTGAACTCAAACGGCACACCACCGGCCGCACGAACAGCTTGCTTCACCAGCTTGCCGAAGTCCTGCAAATGCACATGACCCGGGACAATATCCACGTACGAATTGACAATGGCAACAAATGGCTTCTCGAAATCTTCTTCCTTTACCCCCGTGGCACGCAACAATGCGCGATGCGGCGCTTTCTCGTATCCTTTTTTGACGGTGTCAGATCGCATGAGGCTCCTTTGCTGCTCTCCTCTCCTTCTAGGAGAGGGACCAGGGTAAGTAAGGTCAAGATACAAAAAGAACCGCCCGTGGTTAGGGCGGCTCTTTTCACTTACTTGGGTGTGTGCTATTTCTTCACTCTCACCTTCGCCATCCTAACCACAAACTGGTCCTTAATAATAAGGACCGCAATAAGGACGACGATAAGGGAGAGGCTAAAGATCGAATTCATTAGGTTGTGGGTATTTCGCCCGATTATAGACTTAAACGAAAATAAGTCAAGGGACAATTTGCCATTTCGGATCAGGCGATTACACGCGCCTTCATCCAATCATTGGAATTGTGAAAATCGGCAACGGCGTTGCCCGGATGGACGAGTTCGTCGAATAACGGGCGATCGGCATCATCCAATGTTTTATCCAGGATCACAAGTGCATCCTCCAGATGTGCAAGCGTGCGCGGGCCGATGATCGGAGCCGTGATGCCGGGTTGATCTTTTGTCCATAACAGGGACAGCTGCGAAGCGGTCAATCCGCGCTCCTCCGCCATCTTGCTGACTGCATAGCCTACGTCGATTCCGCGTTGGGTGATACGTGCTTCGCTCACGTTCCGATCCCAGCGTTGCGCACGTGAACCTTCCGGATAATTCCCAGCTTGTGTGTAGCGCCCCGCTAGCACACCCATCGCCAACGGTGACCATGGCAGGATGGCAAGGTCATATT